>DAOVJP010000045.1 GCA_030673205.1 Thermoplasmata archaeon | reverse complement strand
CGCCTCGATCGCGATCGACTCAATCCGTTCCTCAGCTCTCTCCATCCCTCAACTCCTCATGAGAAGGACAGGGGCGGCCGGGGTGAAAGGAGTGGATTTCACAGGAATGTCCTCTGGTTTCAGAGGAGGCAGTTTTTCCTCTTTGGCCTTCGTCGATGGCTTTTTCTTTGGCTTTTTCAATGAGACCCTCACACCCACTGCCTTCAATATCTCCACCGCTTGCTCCGGTTTCAGATACTTGCTGAGATCCCCCGGTTCTGCCTTCTTCAATGTGGTGATGGTATATCCTGCGTTAGCCACGATCTCGGCGGCCTCGGGCTTTATGCCTCGATTCACCAAAGCGTTCACGGTGTCCTTCTTTGCCATCTATTTCACCTCCTTGCCGGAAAGAACGTCCCTTATGACCTCGTCCAGGTCAACGGCCTTCCCACCAACCCCCTTGGCCGGGTCGGTCCCATCCTCGCCATACTCGAACTGGACCACGACCCCACTGGTGTTCTTTACAGTGCCGTCGGGCGCCACTTTCAAGTCCTCCAAGGCGTTTATCAGACGCCTCTGCATGTATCCTGAACGGGAAGTTCTCACGGCCGTGTCCACCAGACCTTCTCTCCCTCCCATACTGTGGAAGAAGTACTCGGTCGGGTTGAGACCCAACTTATAGGAAGAGGTGACGAAACCCTTCGCCTCCGCCCCCAGATCACCACTCTGGAAGTGCGACAGGGTACGGCCTTTGTAACCCCTCGCTATCCTCTCACCACGAACGGCCTGCTGTCCTATGCTCCCGGCCATCTGGGAGAGGTTAAGCATGGAACCTCTCGCTCCGGATTTGGCCATGGCCACGGCAGAGTTCTCCAGACCAAGATATTTCCCTGCGATCTGTCCAGCCTCGTCACGAGCCCTCCCAAGAACGCTCATCACCTGAACCTCCAGGGTCTCATCCATGCTCCGTCCCGGCATCTGTTCCAATTCATCCTTCCTGAAAGCATCGACCAGGCCGTCCACCCTTTTCTTCGCCTCACTCAGAAGCTCGGCGATCTGGGCCTTGGCCTCCGATGGTATATCCCTATCATCTGTCCCTGTGGTGAAACCTTTCCTGCTGATGGTCCCTATGGCCATCTTGGTGACCTTATCTAGGAACAAACGAGCCGCGCTTGGTCCATACTCCCTGGCGATCTTATCCAATATCTTTCCCTTGAAAGCACTGACGCTCTTGGCATCAATGGCCCCCATCTTCAGAACGCCATTCTCTATCCTCACAAATGCATCTATCTCACATTTTTCCTTCAAACATTTGTCGCAATTCTGGCAGATGGATGCCTTGTACTCCATATTGAGATCATCGGGCAATACTTCGCTGAACAACGCCTTTCCACTCCACATCTCGCCATCCACATCAGGCTCCGGAATGTGAATATCCTTCACTCTTGCGGTGATCATGGTCGCCTCCTGCCTGGTGAAGTGCGGGTTCTTGTGCGTCATCATGAATATTCCTGATACGTGATCGTGTATGGCCCCTATGACCGGTCCTCCGAATCTGGGGCTCAATATGTGCTCTTGTACCTGCATCAGGATCCTGGCTTCGGCACGGGCCTCTTCACTCTGGAGAAGATGAAGGTTCATCTCGTCCCCGTCAAAGTCCGCGTTGTACGGAGGGCAGACCGCCAGATTGAAGCGGAACGTTCTGGAATCCATTATTCTGACACGATGAGCCATCATGGACATCCTGTGCAACGAGGGCTGCCTGTTGAACAGCGCTATGTCGCCATCGACCAACTGTCTCTCCACTATAGCCCCTATCTGAAGGCCTTCGGCCACGGTCTCCGCGTTCTTGTCAGTGACCTTTATCCTTCTGCTGTCGGACCTTATCACATAGTTCACGCCGGGAACATATTTGTATGGGTCCTCTGGTTTCGGTCCTCGCAGCAGCATCTCCTTCATTACCTCTAGATTGTTGTGGTTCACCCTAACTGGCACCGTGAGTTCACGTGCCGCGGGTAGGGGTATGCCAACCTCGTTTATGGACAGCATCGGGTCGGGGGAGATGACGGTCCTTGCGCTGAAGTTCACCCTCTTTCCGGACAGATTGCTTCTGAACCTTCCTTCCTTCCCCTTGAGACGCTGGGAAAGGGTCTTGAGGGGACGGCCGCTCCTGTGCCTGGCAGGGGGGATGCCGGATGTCTGGTTGTCGAAATATGTGGTCACATGATATTGAAGAAGTTCCCATAGGTCCTCCACGATGAGCTGAGGCGCTCCGGTATCCCTGTTCTCCCTGAGTCTCTGGTTGATACGAAGCACGTCCACCATCTTGTGGGTGAGGTCGTCCTCGCTCCTCTCCCCTGTCTGGAGGGTTATGGAGGGGCGGACAGTGACAGGAGGTACGGGCAGGGCGGTCAGGACCATCCACTCTGGCCTTGCGCATTTGGGGTTCAATCCTATGAAGGGAAGATGCTCGTCCGGTATCTTCTCCAGTCTCTCGCGCACGGCCCTTGGCGTGAGCTTGTGGCCATCTTCCCTGAACGTGGTGGGCTTGTCAAGGGTTATGCGCCCCTGTGTGACACCGCACTCCGGGTTGAAACACGTGGTCTTCGCCGATGCCTCTTTTATGATCTCCTTGGATATCTCGGCGTATTCGACCGCAGTGCCCCCGGTACTATGGAACTGTATCTCGAGGCTCTTGAGCTTGTTCTCCATATCCTCTGGAGGGACGAGAACGTGGCCGCACTCCTTGCATGTGGCTCTGAGTATATCCTTTATCTTCTTCACAAAGCCGACATGGATGACCGGCATGGCCAGATCTATGTGTCCGAAATGTCCCGGGCATGAATCCACTCTCTGACCACAGGTCTTGCACCGCAGACCGGGCTCTATGACCCCCAAATGGGTGTCCATCAAGCCCATGTCGATGGGAAATCCATCGTCATCGTACGTGTCCGCGGTTATCACCTTTGTAGCGGACATCTTTCGAACCTCATCCGGAGAGATCATGGAGAATTGGATGTCCCTTATCTTCTTGTAAACGCCGTGTATCATCATTGCAGGTCCTCCAGTCTAAGGCGCATGGCCACTCCAAGCGACATCAGTTCGTCCAACAACAGCTTGAAGGCATAGGATGTCTGTACGGGCTGGACATTGGAATTGTTGCCGCAGACGGGGCATCTTATCATGCCTCTGCGGTCCATGAAACCCACGTGACCGCACTTCGCGTCCCCACATATGTACAATACCGTGCCATCCGACTCGTCCAGAAGTCGGTCCTTTATGACCATGGAAGCACCATGCGCTATGAGACAATCCCTCTCCATCTCTCCGAAACGGAGACCGCCCTGTCTGCTCCTGCCCTCTGTGGGCTGGCGGGTGAGTATCTGGACAGGTCCTCTTGCTCTCACATGAAGTTTCCCAGCGACCATATGATGCAGTTTCTGGTAGAAGATGACACCAACGAAGATATCCGCCTCTATCTGTTTGCCAGTGACGCCATCATACAACGTCTCTCTTCCCGTGTGCTGGAAACCGTTCTCCAGAAGTGCGTGTCTGATCGCCTCTTCCCTCTCTCCGCTGAAAGCGGTGCTGTCTATGAAACGCCCTTCCATGGACGCAACCTTGCCCCCTATCATCTCCAGAACGTGAGCAACGGTCATACGGGAAGGGATAGCATGGGGGTTGGTGATCAGATCGGGTGTTATCCCATCGGCCGTGAAAGGCATGTCCTCCTGGGGAACGAGGAGACCGATAACACCTTTCTGTCCGTGTCTGGACGCGAATTTGTCTCCCAACTCCGGTATTCGCTGATCCCTGATCATCACCTTCACCAATCTGCTACCGTTCTCCGATTCGGTGAGGATAACGTTGTCAACCCAGCCAGTCTCAGAATGCCGAACTGTCGTACTGCTCTCCCTCCTCTTCTGGGGAACGAGGAAATCTGTCTGTTCCTCTATGAAACGCGGTGGAGATGTCTTGCCTATCAGGACATCGCCTCCGGAGATCAAGACCTCGGGGACGATCAGCCCATCCTCTGTAAGACTGCTGTACGCAGTGTCTGCTCTAGCCCCACGTATCTCCGGGTCAGGTACCTCGAAGTGGTCCTCTTGTCCTCCAGGGTATCTTCGCTCCTCATCCCTGTACGTCCTTATGAACGTGGACCTACCCAATCCTCTTTCTATGGAGCCCCTGTTAAATACCAGAGCATCCTCCATATTATATCCATGATAAGATATAACAGCCACCACAAAATTCTGGCCCGCTGGCCTATCGTTGAATCCGACAAAATTCATGGCCTCTGTTTGATTTAGAGGACTGTGTGGGTAGTGTAACAGATGGGATCGTGTGTCGGGCCGTATCCTGTAATTGGAGGTGGCAAAGCCCAGGGACTGTTTAGCCATGGCGGCTCCCATGGTGATACGGGGCGATGAGTTGTGCTCTGGATAAGGCACCATGCTGGATGCAACACCCAGCAGCAGGAGCGGGTCCACCTCCAGATGGGTATGTTTCTTGTTGAGCTTCTTCGGCACTGTGAATGAGTCTTTGCACTTCTTACAGGTCAACTTGGCGTCCTTCTCGCCAGAGCCCATGTTCTCCCACAGAACATCCTCTTTGGATATGGGCTTCTTGCACATGGGGCAATGAGAGGGCACAGTGTATGCATAGACCGAGATGTAGGCACCCTCCTCCTCTTCCGCGTCTACCCACTCCAGCATGCCTCTTTCGATGAGATCTTTTGTAGCTGTTATCTCGCCCTTTTCCAGCTCTGATAACGCCTTTGGTGTCAGTTTCAGGTCGCCCTTTTCCACTAAGAGGAGAGGGCGGCGAAGCCTTCCGGCATCGCTGTTGATGTACACCTCGTTCATATCCGGGGCATAAAGCACGTTAACCTCATGGGATACTTCGCCCTTGCGTCGTCTGGAACGTATGCTCTTAACGAGATTCTTGGGCGCCGGATGCAGACCCACAAGGTCTCCATTGAGATAGACCCTAGCCTCTTCTATTATCTCTCGGCCACCGCCTCTCACTGGCTGTAGGCCAAGGGTTTCCAAGAGATCTTTCACTTTCTCCTGATCATAACCCTCGGACACATCCACTATCAGAGCATAGTTCTTCACTAGCCCACAGTTCTGTCCCTCCGGGGTCTCGTTGGGACATAGGCGTCCCCATTGGGTAGGATGCAGATCTCGCGCCTCGAAATGCGGCTGGCTCCTTGTCAATGGAGAGGTGACACGCCGAAGATGACTGAGTGAACTCATATGGCTCGTCCTGTCCAATAGCTGGGATACCCCCGTCCTACCTCCTACCCAATTCCCTGTGGACATGGCGTGATACAGCCTCTGGCTGAACATATCGGAGCGCAGAGCGCTGGATATCTTGACGGGTTTCTTCTTGGTATACCCTCTCTCCAACTGGTATTTCAGATCTTTCATGAGCGCGGAGAACGAAGTACGGAAAAGGTCCTCTACAAGGTCCCCGGCCAACTTAAGCCGCTTGTTCCCATAGTTGTCCTTATCGTCCGGCGATCTTTCTCCAAGGGACAGCTCTAGAACGGAACGGGCCATCCGCCCGAGGAATATAGCCTTCTTCAACCGGTCCTCCGAGGTCACGCCAAGATGAGGAAGAAGGCTGCGGTCTATGATGGACTCCACCTTCTTCACCCTATATTCTTTGGCCTGGCCCATGGCGAACTTACGCTCCAAGAAGTTGAGCGCCTCCTCGTTGGTGGAAATGCCTTCAGGAGGGAACAGCTTCTGATTTTGCGTTTCCTCTATGTTAGCCAGGACGATGTTCTCCATCTCCGGACAGGACACTATAGCCTCGTATATCTCCTGATCCTTATCAAGGCCCAAGGCCTTCAATAACACGACCAACTGGATGTTACCTGAAGCAGCGGGCACGGACACATCCAATATTCCATCCTTCCTCTTTTCCATAAGGGTCAACGCCCGGTATCCCTCTCTCTGAGAGAACACCTTGGCAACCTCCAACTTGGTCCCGTATCGCTCGTTGAACTCCACCAGGACCTTGTTCGGCGCCAAGTCTTCCATGGAGATCAGGACCCTCTCCGTTCCTCCGACGATGAAATAGCCGCCGGGGTCACAGGGATCCTCCATAGCATCTACCAGACACTCCTTGTACTCTTCTGGAGTGGGCTCGCCCTCTTCCCTTATGTTCAACGGATGTAGATTACACCTCGTCGACTTGATCATTATTGGAAGGTTCCCCAGACGCACCCTTTCCGGTTCATGCTCTATACCATCTACTATAACAGTACAATATATAGATACAGGGGCTTGATACGTGAAGTTCCTCAGCCTGGCTTCCATAGGGGTTATAGACCTGGTGGCTCCATTCGCCTCTTTAACGACGGGGCTGTCAATGAACAAAGTGTTGGGGGACCGTGGGTCTATCTTTCCCGTTCCATCCCTCTTCCTCCCTATTCGGATCACTATTTCCTCATCCCCTGTTTTATCCGGATCCAAACGGATCATTCCCCTCTCCTCGGGGCTCTCCCCCACAGAGAGTTCATCCACTATCCTCTGCATCCTGCTGTTTATGTTCTCGGGAGAGGGGATGAAATCATTGAACGACGCTATCTGGTGGTTAACTATGCTCCTCTCAGCGAACAATGCCTTTACTATCTCTCTCATATTTTCAATCCCCCTCAAAAGAGAACATTACCTCGCTCAGGTTGATCTCCTGGAACGAGTCGGCGATGACCACCCGATATGATAAGGCCTCTCCGGCGGTCGGACTCTCCCTAATGATCTTTATTATCGCACCAACTGGGATGTCTCCCTCAACTCTCTCCAGAAGTTTGATGCATGGGTCTCTCTTCTTGATCTTGGGCAGCTGGTCCCTGCTCAAGCTCAAATCACTCAACAACTTCTTCGCCTCGCTTTCGGGGAGTAAACGATGCTCAGGAACGAGCTCATGTCTCATTACGTGGAATGATTCCATCGGCTAACCTCCTTGGTCTTACACTGTTGGCGTTTGAGCCCTCCCTGGGTTTGACGGGTCCGAGGGGACTTTCGGGAGCCACTACACGTATGCTCCATTCGAACCCCTGGCCGTCCGGTTAAAAGCCGGACGCTCTATCCAGAGGAATCCGTAATGAAAACCTTACCTGGCTGAGCTACGGACCCATGACCCGCGGGCGGGCGGCCACCCAATCCTATTACCCTATATAAACATTGTGCTCCACACCCTATCCGAGAGATAACCAAAGCTAACCCGCCCCATCCCGAAAGGGCGTCTTGCGACAGAAAAAAGAATGGAGGAGGATGTTAATAAGCTTATCGCTTCGATGGAGGTGTGTGTAGTGTGCAGATCAGAGAGATATGTTGAGCTATTGGGCGAGGCATTAGTGGAAGTCCAGCTTCCACAATATGTCGCCCCTCACTGAATGATAGTAAGGACACCTTCTAATCTAAGGGCTTTGGCTAGTTGTTCGTATCATGTTAGTTATTCTGCATGTCTCACTATCGCTACAATATATTTATATACAGGTTAGTAGGATTCATATCCGGGGCTTCCAAGGCGGGTAGCCCACTGAGCAGGTGTTCAGCGTGAGTGGTAAGCAGAATGAGTTGGTCTGCCCTATATGTGGGCAGATCCTTGCGCCACGCAGCAGCGAATGTGTTGCGTGTGGCTCTGTCTTTCCAAGGGGGATAGAGGATGCTTTGCAAAAGGAGCAGGTCATCACCACCTTCACGTTGTTGCCGGGGGTGGGAGAGTCGAAGGCACGGGCTCTCTACGAGGCCGGTTTCCGTTCCATGGCCCAGATAAAGGAGTCGAAGGTGGAGGACCTCTCGTCGGCAAAGGGGATGAGCGACCAACTCGCCAAGGATATCCAGAACCACATGGGATCAGGGAAGATGGAGAGACACGGCCTGTACCTGTGCCCGGAATGCGGCGCATTCATAGGCGACGACACAGAGGAGTGCTATAATTGCGGCACTTTGTTGATATCGGATGATGAAGGGGAGGAAGAAGCAGAGGGAGAGACGGCGGAAACAGAGGAAGGGGTGGCGGAAACAGAGGAGGGGGCAAAGGAGGAAGGGAAAGGCAGAGGGCTCTTTCTGTGCCCGGGTTGCGGCGCATTCATCAGTGCCAGCACTGACAAGTGCTACAACTGTGCCATATCATTGGAAGACGCGGAGGAGGAAGATGAGGAGGAGGTGAAGGCAGCGGAGGAGCTGGAGACGGAATCAGTGGAGGAAGGGGGAATGTCGCTGGAGGAGCTAGAGACGGAATTTGAAGGGGAGTTGGAGGAGATCGCAGCGGAACTGGAAGCGGAGGGGGGAAGAGATGAAGGAGGAAAGGAGGAGCAGATAGAAACGCCTGTCAGCGAGGAGCGGGAGATCGATGAGGGTGTCACTGAGGAGTTTGCGAAGGCTTTTTCGATGGGAGGAGAGGGGGAAACGTTGCAGTCCCTTGGGATGGAGGATGGCCTCTTTGGAGAAGCAAGAGAATTCAAAGAGACAGAGAAGGAGTTGGAGATAGGGGAGGTTGTGGTTGAGGATGTGGGGTTGAATATTGAGGATGTGGAGTTAGAGATT
>DAOVJP010000219.1 GCA_030673205.1 Thermoplasmata archaeon | reverse complement strand
GATCCTCTCTCTCGGTATTTCGACATTGCGAGCCCTATCCTTCACCTGAATCTCCCCAGTCATTGACATAGTATCCATTCCCTTATCTCCAACACTCTTTATATCTCTTTCTCCAGGCAGGCGTAATTGCAGATAACATTGCAAGGGGTGAACTTCAGCAAGTTCGTCAATGCCTAGTATGCGCCAATTCCTACCCGAATATCTCCGCGATGTTCTTTCCCTTTTCTGTCATCTCGTACTCCCCCCTCTTTCCCTTCTCCATCCACTTCTCCGCTAGCCACGGCTCCAGATAGTTTCTGCGGTATTCCATGATGGCGTTCTGAGATACCTTTCCCCTCTCCTCGTCTTTCTTGGTCTTGTATAGTTTTTTGATCATTCCTTCTGCGGCTAATTTCTTGGCTATGTTGCTTGCACTCATTATGGCCCCGCCTTCTTTGGCCTTCTTCCATATGTTGAGAGCCTTTACCAAGTCGGGGTCTGGCGCTTTTATGTCGAATTCAGGGAACCAGAAGGGGGGGTATACGTGGACGGCGGTGCCGACGGGAGTTTTCTTTCCTGTTTCCTCGTCGGTCTTGTAGAATATGTCGTATAGTTCCGGGCTTTTGACCATGAACTCTTGCACGCCCACATTGAAGGGCTCCCCTCCCTCCATAAGCGCCGCCAGCAGGGCTGCCGCGCTGTACATTGGCGGGCCGGAGGTGATGTTAACATAGACGATGTTGTTCTTCTCCTTCTCTTCCCGTATTAGGTGCACCAGTCGTTTCATTATGTTGGGGAAGCGGAATATCTCCTCCTGGATCTCTTCGTGCGGGACTCCCATCTCGTCCAGGTCGGCTTTGATCTTTTCTAGGAAGTCGATGAATGGTTTGTCCAGTGCCTTGTGTATAAGGTATGCCTTGTCGGCTTTGTAGTATTCTATCGGCTCTGTTACCATGGCGGTCTCGAAGGTCACGCAGGAGATCACTATCCTCATGGTCCTTGGTGCTGACATGCTATCACCCGATTAACTGTTATAACAGTTATAACGTTAAAGAGTTGATATACTTTGTGGGACAATCAACAACTATGACAAGTGACAACACTCGATTCGACCCTCTAGCCCTCTTCCCCACATCTAATGAAGGCATGCCCACGGCCAGTGGACGAGCGCACGCTGAAACCCTGGAACTTCCGTGGAAGGAGAAGGAGGGCGTAGGAGGTGTGGGATATGCTAGAGATTGAGAAAAGACAGGCCCTTGATTACTACCTTCCCAAGGTCCGAGAAGCTATACTCCATGGAGAACTCGATGTGTCCGTGGACATGAGCGGAGAATCAGATGAGGACATAATCGTGTTCAACATAGAAGTGTTCGGAGCGCACAAAACATATGACTCCTGCATCCAGATATACGTTCTCGTTAGCGACATAATGTTGTCTCCTTCATTCTCCAGAAAATACGAGGGGACTGCCGAGTACGAGCTGCAAAAGCTTGTGGGAGGTTGTGTAGCGGACGTATTGGAAGCAGAGATGCCTGGCGTGAGGCGTTCGATCGGGCAGATAGAACTGTTCAAAGATGGCGAAGAAGAAGCAGACGGTTACGAAAGCAGTACATGTGATGTAAATTATATAGCATGAGGTGAGGGTAGATATTGAAGTTACCTGGCTTGTCACCAAAAACAACCCCGAAATCGCACAAGAAACACTTTTTTGTCAAGGCCTTAATATACCAAGTGAACATTGAACCATGGGAGCTGCATGCAAGCCACGGATAGCAACCTACCAAATCTTTTTGATTTCGCCACAACGGAACTCTCACAAGATGCATTCATATGCTGGTTGGTTTCATGGGTTAATCGTCCAGAATCCAAAGAGTTACATGAGTGTGCTAAAGATTTCATTTGTTTATTTTATAATTTAGAGAGAGAACCCCAGAACCATATCGAACCCTCCGATGTTGGGTGTTTGATTATCGAACCGAAGAGACAGTTTCATAAAATAGACGTTTTCTTCCAAGTTAAAATCAAAGAGAATGAACTCGTTTCTTTTGGTATTGAAGACAAAACTGACACAACACATCACTCTAATCAGCTTGTTAAATACAAAGACAAGTTGAACAACGTCAAGGAAGTGAAAGAAAGTGATGGCCTAGTGCTTATCTATTTCAAAACAGGTTACTTCACACTGAAAGACGAGACGGCGTCTCAAGATGGATATAAACTACTAAACCTAAAAAAGATTGACAGTTTTTTGTCAAAGTGGCAAATTTCCAATCCAATTTTCTCAGATTACCAGAGCTACATACATAGACGCCATGAAAAAATAGAGAGCGAACTGAAGAGATTCATTGACAACAACGAATATAATCTATTTTCTGAATATTATGTCCAGTATGAATTTATGAGAAAGCTAGAGGCGAAATGCCCCGAGATTCGTGTAGAATCGTATCCTCCGAGAGAGGAGGAAAAAATCAAAACGATTTGTAGTGGAAAAAATTCGGGAGGTACGCCTTGGACCCAGTATTATTTTTTGCACTGCTGGAGACCAGTAATTGGAACAGATGATTCGGAGATTCTATTTTATAGAATTGATAAACGCAAGAACAAAGAAACGAATAAGAACGAATTCTATTTCGCTATCCGACATTATCTAAATATTGACAAGAAAGACCATGAAGCGAGAAAGAAGAAGATAGAGAGATTCAAAGAATACCGGAAAATCTTTGATTCTTTGCCAAAAGGCAATCTATCAGTGACGTTTTCCCAATATAGAACAAACGACTGGTCTGGACACAAGGAAAGCGAGGTAGCAACTCTGTTCTTCAATAAAACAGAAAATTCTCTTGAAAATGTTCTTGATTCTATTCCTAGAATACACAAGAAATTCCTTAAAAGAATAGACGATGAATTTAACAGGGATGATGATGGATTGGAAAACACGAACTCTGCAACTCGCTCTAGATGCAATCGCTAACTAGGGCACCAAGGGAGGCCCCCGGCTTTAGCCTTTTGGAGCCTTTGTCAAGCCCCAGAATACCCTTTCTCTATTCCGCACGACGCCCCTCTCCCATTCACAACAGTTCTATCCCTCGTGGCATCTCGCCGAACCATTCCAGGAACGCCTTTGGCCATTTCTCCGGATCCAGACCTTTTTGCGCTAGGAAGGCGGCTGTCCACCGCTCCAGTCCTATACCGCTGCATCCGCTCCAGAGTTCTTTGCCAGCCTGGCTTTTGATGTTGAAGCTCTTTGTGTATTTGTCTCCCATGATGGAGAGGTTCTGGAACTCCAGCCACTCCGCTTCTTTCCTCGTTCCTCTGTATGGGAGGTATGCTTCGAAGTCTATGGTACCTTTGGAGTGCTCCTGCATCTCTTCTTCCGAGGCCACCTGGCCTGCCTGCTGCATGTAGAAGGGGGTGACCCATGCCATCCTCCATTCCAGTTCTAGGAT
>DAOVJP010000230.1 GCA_030673205.1 Thermoplasmata archaeon | reverse complement strand
CCAGCCCGCCTGCACTCCTATCAGTCCACCCAACAATGCTCACTCTAACAGAGATCGCAACCCTAGTTCTGGACACGAAGAGCACCATCTCCTAAGAAATGGTCCATAGACCTTATCCGCAACTTTATAGGACCATATCGAACAATCCCTA
This sequence comes from Thermoplasmata archaeon, assembly GCA_030673205.1. Classification (GTDB taxonomy): domain Archaea; phylum Thermoplasmatota; class Thermoplasmata; order JAGHBH01; family JAGHBH01; genus DAOVJP01. Next base: position 3,185 of record DAOVJP010000230.1, on the reverse strand, counting down.
GCCAGTGCTCATTCCCCTCACAGAGATAACATATCCCCATCCACATGACCTCGTCCTACTCCCCAACCTGTTTCAGCTGTGCTTTGTACATTCCCACGAGTTCCTCGGCTGTCGTGGCGTCCTCCGTGCCCTTGTCCTTGCGCCACCGCCCAGTAAACCGGGGGAAGCGTATGGCCAGTCCGCTGCCCTCGCGGATGCTGTCCTTTGCGCAGGTGTGTATGGGGCTGAGGGTTATCTCCGCCCCCGCAACCTCCATTACCACCTCTGGTACCATCCAATAATCGGCTTTCATCTCGCTCTCCACACGGGGATGTATGTGTTTCTGTTCGGTGAACCTCTCTTTCAGGCTGAAGAGGGTCTTGTCGTCGAAGCCTGTTCCCAGTTTGCATACCGTTTCGAACCGGTCCTCGTCCGCATTGTAAGCGGCCATGAGCAGTGCGCCATATGCGCCAGCTCTCCTTCCCTGGCCTGCGAAGGCTCCTACCACCACGAGGTCGATGGTGTCGTTCATCTCCGCCTTGTAATCCCTCTTGTATTTTATCCACTGCCATCCCCTGGCCCCGGCCTTGTAGATGCTGTCCGGACCGATGCTCTTTGCCATTATGCCCTCGCACCCGGAGCTTATGCTCTCCTGGAAGAAGGCCTCGGCCTCCTCCAGTTTCTTCACGGTCCTCGTGGTACTGTATCTGACACGTTCCGTCTCCCTGAGCGCCTTGGCCAGCTCCTTGCGGCGTTTGGGGTATGGGGTGGTGAGCAGGTCCTTTCCATCGCGATATAAGCAGTCGAAGGCGAAGAATGCCACCGGAACCTCTTTCTGTGCCTTTTTGAGATCATATTTCCTCCCGCGACGGTGGCTTATCTCCTGAAAGGGGCGCATCTCCCCATCCTGTGTTATGGGTACACACTCCCCCTCCACTATGGTCTCCTTGGCCTTGGACGCCTCCGATAAAGATAGTATCACGTCAGGGAATTGCTCTGTTATCTCTTCCATGTGTCTGCTGAACAACTGGACCTTGTCCTTTCCCACATGGGCCTGGATGCGCAGTCCATCGTACTTGTATTCCATGGTGCATTTGCCGTCCATCTTCTCGAGTATCATGGCCATATCGGGCACTCGTTCGGCCAGCATGGCCCGGAGGGGCACTCCTAATCTCAGCACTATATCGTCCAGGGCGTCCAATCCTTCTTGGCTGACGGCGCGGGCTACTTTTCCCAGGTCCGAGGAGCGGTTGTACGCCCCCTCCAGACGAGCTCGGTCCTCCTTAGAGGCGTAGGCTATTGCCAGGGCGTCCAATATGGTCATGTCCGCCACGCCCAGTCTCAATTTCCCATTAACGATGCGCAGCAGATACCTTCCCTCCTCGGGGGTTGCCTCGTGCAGCAGGCGGGACAGTATCTTTATCTTGGCGTCCATGCTCCTGCCTCCGCTGGCGCGGGCTAGGGTGTCCAGGCTATCGTATACGTTGCTCACGGTTAGGGGTTGGACGAAAAGGGAGCGTTGTCTCTTGGCCTTCAACGCCTTTTCGGCTGCCAGGCCTATATCGCCTGTCTCTATCCAATATCCCTTCACCTCCTCCTCCCCATATCCTGCGGCTTGGGCTATGGCCTTCAGACTGACCTTCTCCCCCACACCCAGTTCGATCCCTTTGAAATCAGGGTATAGTTTCCCCTGGGTCAGATAGACCACCTTATCCAGTACCTCCGGGGGGGTGTTCTTGAACAGGTCTACGAGTATGGCTGTCATCTCCAGGCGTTTGGTGGTGGCCTCCACCTGCTGGTAGGCATCGACCAGAGCGCTATATCGCATCTTCCTTCTTCCCCCGGCGCCGATAATGGCTCACCACTAATAAGAGTACAATGGCCCAGAGCAGGCTGGCTAAGAGCAGGGCGACAAGGAAAGCGGGGGCGCTCCCCGGACCCCATATAGTGGCAGAGAATGTCGGGCCAGCTACGCTCGTGCTGGTGGATGATACCGTGCTCTGGGAACCGTCTAATACCTTCACGGAGATGGTATGCTCACCATCCTTCTCAGGGGTCCAAAGGACCTCTATCTCCACCGAATCTCCTGGGGCTATGGTCGGTATGTCCTGGAACGTCACCGTCTCACCGTTGTCATAGATGTATATACTGGCTCCCTTCAGTACGCCGTCGCCGGTGTTCTCCACCACCACTGTTATCGTGGTCTCTTCCCCTTCCGTGGTAGCTTCCACGGTTATCTGGGGCTGGGCCACCTCGCCCCGTATGACCCTCACAGAGAAGGATATCATATCCCCATCTCCTCCATTTGTCGGGATGGCGGTGATGGTATGATTGTACACTCCCTGTGGCAGGCTGGCAGGTATTGTGAAGTGGAGAACGAGAGGAGAGGTATCATCCAGACCCAGGGTATGCATTGGGGGTAGGGATGGACCCCATGTTTCAGGGATCGAGGTGTTCAGGTATGCGTCGAATCCTATGTTGCCTGTGTTCCTTATGGTGAAGGAGATGCTCCCCTCCCTCGTGTCAGAGGGGTCAATGGTCGAGGATGTGGTGGTGGCGTTCAATGTGATGTTCCTGAACTCCACAGGGGCCACAGTGAATGAGAGGGATGCGGGGGTGTTCACCACCGCTCCCCCGTCCGATGCGGAGAACGAGACCACGTAGTTGCCGGGGGAAAGGCCTTCGGCCATGCCAGAGGCCACTATCCCACTGGTGTAGTCGCCGGGCGTCCAATCCAACACAAGGGTCGAGGCCGAGGGGCCGATGAGCTTAGCCGTGGTCAGTACTGGCTGGTCGTTGTCCTCGTCCACATACCGTATGGAGAGCACCAGCGGTTCGTTCTCGTAGAAATTCTCCGACGATATGAACAGATCTGTGAGTTTGGGAGCCACATTGGGTATGCCGTCCGTCGTTGGTAGGGTGGTCGATGGTGCCTCATTACCAGCCAGGTCTCGGATCCCCTGGTATATGGTGATGGCGGGGGTCTGGTATGGAAGGAAGCTGTTCTCCAGTGTCAGGATCACCACCGTCCCGCTGCTTGATATGGTCTTTATGGCGGATGTGGAAACACCGAATCGATCCTTGCTCGGAGGGTGAAGCGGCTCGGAGAATACTATTCGTATCTGTGTGGTGGTTATGGTCTGTGCAGATAGTGGAGAGGGATGGAGGCCATCCTCGCAATCCAATGATTGCACCTGGGCCAAGTT
>DAOVJP010000049.1 GCA_030673205.1 Thermoplasmata archaeon | reverse complement strand
GTTGGGATGAGGCGCCGGTAGAGGAGCGGGCCGAAGCATCTTCCATAGGCAGGGAGCATACATTCGACGAGGATGTGCTGGACAAGGTCGGGATAAATAGGGTCCTGAGGAGGCTCGTGCTAGAAGTGTTGAAGGAGCTCGCCACCCATGGGGTGACATATAGGACCGTGGTCCTCAAAGTGAGATTCTCCGACTTCGAGACGCTCACCCGGAGCAGGACATACCCGCATCACCTGGCGACCGCAGATGGCATATGGGAGGCCTTAGCCCGGCTCACACCGATCATATACGAAAAGGGAGAGAAAGAGAACAAAAAGGTCCGGTTGGTGGGAGTCCGTTTGTCCGGCATAGAACATTTCAAGGGGCAGACCACACTGGACTATTGGCTTCACGTCTCGTCTCGGAGCAGCATATCCACTAGGCGTGGTTCCAGTATCCTATGATCTCCGGGGGCAAGCTTACCCAAGGCAACGGGGCCTACCCGTATCCTTACCAGCGAGACCACCTCTTTGTCCAGGGAAGATAACATGCGCCGTACCAGATGGAAACGCCCTTCGTGGACCTCCACCCATAGTTTCGTTGTCTCCCCTTTCTTCTTCATCTTCTTGATGACGGCCTTGGCGACCCTGCCGCTGCCTATGTCCACACCGCGGACCAGCATGGCGGTCTCATGTTTTCCGACATCCCCTTTTACCTCGACTATGTACTCCTTTTTCACTCCCATGGAGGGGTGAGCCACACGGTTGGCTAGGGCTCCATCGTTGGTCACCAGCACGAGGCCTGATGTGCCAACATCCAATCTTCCAACGGTGAACAGCCCCATCTTCTCTCCATCCGGAATGAGGTCTATGACCCTCTTCCACCCTTTTTCCCGGACGTTCGAGCAGACATATCCCATGGGCTTGTTGACGACATAGTAGGCTTTGTTCAATGGGACGACATGCTTTCCGTTCACGGTCACCACATCTTCGGCCTTCACGCGGTCCCCCGGGACGGCTGTTCTGTCGTTGATGATGACCTCTTCCCTAGTCACCATGTCGTCGCATTTGCGTCTGGAGCCCAGGCCGCACCGGGCCAGATATTTCTGTATCCTCTCTCCAGGATCCTCGACCATGAATGGGCATCGGCTGCCTGGTTCTTTATTGTTCCGTTTCCTCTCCACACCTCCTCTCTTCTTCCTTCGGCTCCTCTCATCTCCTTCCTGTCCCTATCTCATCCCTCTCTCATCTCCTTTCCGTCCCTATCTCATCCCTCTCTCATCTCCTTTCCGTCCCTATCTCATCCCCCCCACGTCCTCCATCTACGTTCATCTCCCTCTAGCATCCTCTTTTCCAATCTCCATTCCTTCTTCCTCCTCATCCCTATCTCATCCCTCTCCCTTCCACATCCACTCCTCCATCCCAGGTGGCGCCATACAACAGGTTTAAGAGGAAAGAAACCGTTACTATCTCTGGTGAACCGATGTATTTCCCAGGAGAATCCAGATGGAACTTGGTCGTGAAGAAGAAAGTATGTCTGCTGGGAGAGGGGGCGGTTGGAAAGACCAGCCTCATACGTCGCTTCGTCACCGACCAATTCGACGACCAGTACATTGCCACGATCGGCACCAAGGTCACGAAGAAGGAGATAGTGGTCAAGGACAAGGATGACGTGAGGACCAAGGTGGACATGACCATATGGGACATAATGGGCCAGGAGGGGTTCAGAGAGCTGTTGAAACAGTCCTATTTCTATGGCGCTAGTGGAGTGATCGCCGTATGTGACTCCACGCGTATGGACACATACGAAGCCCTGGAGGGCTGGATAGAGGAGGTATGGGGTGTCGCTAAGAAGAAGGTTCCCATGGTATTCTTCGCCAACAAGACCGATCTTCCGGAGACAGAGGTCACCGAAGAGGATATAGACAAGATAGCCAAGAAATTTGGCACGGTGGGGCACATGACGAGCGCCAGGACCGGCGAGAACGTGGAAGAGGGTTTTGAGGCATTGGCACAGACTATGCTAGCATCTGATAATTAGCGAATAGAGGTGTATACCATGGCGGAAGAAAAGTTCACCAAATTGAAATATTGTCTCCTCGGCGAGGGGGCGGTAGGAAAGACCAGCCTCATACGCCGTTTTGTCACCGACCAGTTCGACGACCGGTACATCACAACCATAGGCACCAAGGTGTCCAAGAAGACCGTACACACAGAAACAGATGAAGGCCCTATGAGGGTTGACATGATGATATGGGATATCATGGGACAGCAGGGATACAGGAACATGCTCCAGGATTCCTATTTCTCAGGGGCGGCAGGCGCCTTTGCAATATGCGATGCGACAAGGGTAGATACCCTCACCAGTATGCAGTCGTGGATAGACGGGATCCGAAATGTATGCGGACCCATCCCGGTGATCCTGCTCGCCAACAAGGCAGACCTCACGGATATGACCCAGATAACCCCGGAAGATCTGGATGCCGCGGCGGAGAAGAATGGAGCTAGCAGCTATTTTACGAGCGCCAAGACCAGAGCCAATGTCGAGAAGAGCTTCTTGGACCTGGTGAACAAAAGCCTGGGTTGAGAACATTTCTAGTTCCAGGCCGAAAGGTTCATACCCCGCTCTCTCCTCCCCTTTTTCATGCGCCTGTTCAGAAAGAGAAGGCAGCCTATCGCCTCCGCCCATGTGACCCGCATACGGAGAGGAGTGTTGGAGACGATCGCGGACGCTGCCCAGGACACCTATCCCCTTGAATTTGCCGGCGCATTGAAGGCACGGGGAGACACGGTCGTCGAGGTCATCCTCATCCCCGGAACGATATCGGGGGATTCACACGCCATACTGAGAACATACCATCTTCCCGCCGACTTCTCCATTGTGGGGAGTGTGCACAGCCACCCATCCCCTTCTGCCAGGCCATCGGATGCCGACCTACAACTGTTCAAGAACTTCGGGAGACTCCACATGATCATGGCCTACCCCTACAACCTACGCTCCTGGCGGGCATACGACAGCAACGGAAGACGGGTGGCGCTGACGATCGTGTGAGACTGTCCCCTACGCCACCACCCTTTGGTTCCTCGTCAGAGGGTACAAGGTGGAAAGGGGCTGCGTTGTGGTGGTGGAGACCGCTATAATCTCCTATCTCTTGGCACACAGCCTCTACGGAGAGCGAAAAACGTTTAATACTCCCATAAACCTTCCTCATGCCTATGCGTCTTCGCCAGCTATGCTCCGTCACGCTTGTTGTCATGGTGCTCCTGTGTTCCGCCACCTCTTCCTCGGCGATACCGGAGGATACCCAGATCTATGATTATCATTTCTCCCCTTTCCTCAACAAGACCTATGTGAACCTGGAGCCAGGGGAGAGCACGGAGAACACGATGGGCCTCCACAATCGCTACAATTTCACCATGGAGAACGCGGTGGTGGAACTGGAGATATACTTATATCAGAGCCAGGAAGATGACGCAAGAGCACCGGACCAGGTGGACTCACCCCCCTCCATCTCCCCCCAGGGGATGAAGCTCACTGTGCACCTGGGCTCCGTTCAGAACAACAGCGAGGCATCCCTCACCCATTCCGTCAAGACCACGAAGGACACTCCCCAAGGCACATATTTCATACGCTTCAAACTGGAGTTCGATGCGAACAACAGCCATTACATGATGTGGAGCAGGGGCCATTTCCACGGGATGGTGGATGACGGGGGGAACGGCGTTTGGAAGGATGCGCTCTCCAACCGCTCCGTCAACCGCTCCGTGGAGGGTGAGAACATTTCCACCGGAGGGATCGACCTCGTCAAGCTCGAAGAGAACATGAGCCTCATAGACCCAGCATTCACCGTTGACGGCATAGTGGAGGACACGAGCATCTCCGTCTCCAAGCCATTCAGCATGTTCCCGTTCTTTCTGCTGGTCTGCTTGGCGGCGTTCTTTGGCATAGCCGCCGTGGTGTTCTATCTCCAGGAGACCAGGAACATGTTCCCCAAAGCGGAGTGGAAGTACCAACAGCTAAAGGGCAAGCTCATCACCACCAAACTGCATATGATGAAGAGGCTCAAACGAGGGAACGAGTAGGCATACCTTTTTTATACTCCAATATTTGTGGGGGGCGTGGTACACATGAATCCGCTCCATCTGAAGATAACGCGCACATTCTACCTCCTGCTGTTACTGGTAGGGCTGGCCCTGTATGTCATTTGGAGCGCAATGTACAACACCTGGCTGGACATAGGATTGTATTCTTTGTGCGCCCCCATGGTGCTGCTAGGCCTCTTCGGAACCCTCCTCTACAGCAAGGACAGAGAAGAGTTCCAGGTCGAGGAAGAGTGAGGCTGTTTGGAATTTTTCGGTCCTCATAACTGGGTGGGCTGACTCGGATCTTTTACTCTGGCATCTTCTTCAAGAGACACCGGATAGACCGTGAGCGCAGGGACTGGAGAGAACTTTGTCGAAGGGGCCGGACGGAATTTGGACAAGGGCACCGGAGAGAACTTTTGCGGCGGCGCAGGGAGGGAACTGGGAGCCTCTTGCATGTCCATTGTTATAGAGATGCTCTCATCCACCGTGAGGATCGTGCTGGCGTCGAGGTAGCCAGGGCAGGAGACGGAGATGATGTGGGGCGTGTGGTAGGTGAAGCCGATGGATGTCTGCTTATATTCCGTCACCACCACCTGGCCCGTGTCGCCCTGAATGTCGGTCGTGCCGGTGATCTCGTTCCCCAGGGCGTCCGTTACGGTGACGGCGGCGCCTTCGAGAGGAAGGCCATTATGCAGGACGGAGATGTCTAGGTACCAGTTCACGATGAGCTGTCCACTTGCCACGAACACCTTCTCCTTGTCGAAGGTGCTGTTCGTTGCCACGGCATCGCCTTTGTAGATGTAGATGTCATACAACGCACTGTTGGATATGGTGGTGTTGAACATCACCATATCGGTGTACTGCAGCCGTATACCATAATCATTGTCGTATATGTTGCTGGAAAAGAGATATATGGGGTCATTGATGGAATCTATCCCGAAGACGTTGGAGTATATGTTGCACCCCTCTATGACAGGAGAGGCTAGACAACTGCTGTATATGCCTCTCGTGCACAGCGTTATGTTGTTATTCTTGATGGTTGGATAGGAGTAGTCACCACAGCCGATGCCATTGAGATTGTTCGTGAACAGATTGCCTATGATAAGCGGGGACGCGTAATAGTCCAGGCATACTCCCCATTCACTGCTGTTCCGAACAGTGTTGTTCTCTATCAGAGGCGAGGAATAATCTCTACAGCGCAGACCGAAAGTATGATTGGCTATATGATTACCGACGATGGAAGGAGTGGAGTGATCGCAGCAATAGACCCCATACTCGGTATTATTCTCAATCACATTCCCCTCGATCATAGGCGAAGAATACCAATAACAATAGATTCCATAATGGTTATTCCCGACAACAGAATTCCCGACAATAGACGGAGTGGAGTAATAGGAGCACCAAATCCCATATCCTGTATTGTTCTCAATCACATTCCCCGCGATATATGGTGAAGAATACTGGTGACAACAAACGCCCCAGTAGTTCCCGACAATGGAGTTCCATATGATGGTGCTGTTCGCCCCATAGCAGTATATCCCATACTGGTTGTCCTCCACAGAGTTGTTCTCCACGATGACGTCATCCTCCACCGATGCGATGCCATAGGTGTTGTTGTGGATACGGTTGTCGAATATGACCGGCCTGGATATCTCGTTGCACTGGATGCCGTATCTGTTCTCGTAGATGGTATTGTTGGATATGATGGGCTGGCTGTTCACCCCGCAGTATATCCCTGCGTTCTCCGCCTCCCAGCACGGGATCATCTCCTGTATCCTGGCGCCGCCGTTGTCGTGTATCTGGCAGTGCTCTATGGTCGGGGAAGAGCGCAGGCAGATGATGCCGGTGTTCGCTCCGCTTATGTCACAGTAGGAGAGGACCGTTTCGGCGTCGTTGCTCAATCCCAATATGTTTATGCTCTGCCAGCGCCAGTCCGGACAACGCCTGTGGAAGACGATCATATCATCTTCGGTGCCCTCCGCCTTCAACGTCCCCTCTATGTTCAGAGTGGCCAAGAAGCCCATCTGCACCTCCACGCCCGGGAGAATGGTCAATGTGTGGCAGGGGAGGACCGTGTACTGGAGCGGTATGATATGCGGGTTGCCCTCCGGATACCAGACCTCGTCGCCCGTGGTAAAGCCGCAGTGATATGTCGGGCCGGAGATGTTGTTCAGCCAGCCGTTCGGCTCGGTGAACGGGTAGTTGTCCTGATCCGTTCCTCCAGATATGGGTCGGGGGATGTCCACGAAGCCGTCCGCACCGAGCTGGTCCTGGTCCGGGCCGGACCTCACATCGGGTATGGTCCAGTCGCTCCAATAGTTGCCGCCGCCGGGGTATCCGAGATGCCATGTGCTGGTGCAATCATCATAGGCCTGGTTGACGTTGTTGATGAAGTTGTTGTGCACCAACGTGTTATTGAAGGAGTCCGCGAAGAGATATACCCCATGAGCGCTGTTATAGGAGAATGTGTTCCCTTCTATGGAAGTGTTGCATGAGAATGACATGCTGAGCCCTATTTCGCTGCCGCTCAAAGTGTTGCTATGGATCAGGTTGTGCTTCGAGTCATATATCCTGATATTCTTATATCTGTTCGAATACAGCTCGTTACCGAAAAGCAGGTTCCCATGCGAGGACCAGCTCACCACGATCCCCGCCCAATTGTCGGATACGTTATTGTGGAGGACATCGTTGGAACAGGAATCATAGCTCACTATCATGCCCTCTATGTTGTCGAACACCTCGTTCCCGGAAACGATGTTGTGCGAGGAGTGGTAGAGCCATATCCCTTCGAAGTGCCCCTCCACGGTGTTGTTGGATATGGTGTTCTGGGTCGAGTGGTCCAGACGAATTCCCTGCTCGTTGTGGTAGACCTGGTTGTCGGAGACAATGTTGTTGGATGAATAGCGCATGTACACCCCCCAGAAGTTATAGGGCAGGATATTTCCAGAGATGGTGCAGTTATTGACGCTATCCAGGTACACACCTGCAAACCCGTATGTCCCTCCGCCCCCTGTGATATTAAAGTTCGTGATGCTCACCCCATCAGCGGTGATGGCGAACGTCTTGCCGAGCTCCATTCCATCCACAACGCTCATCTCCACCCCGGCCCCCACTATGTTGAGGCTCTTGTCCACCACCACGTTCTCGTAATACGTCCCCGCCGCTACGGTTATGGTGTGTCCGTCCACGGTATCCGCGTCATCTATGGCGGCCTGGATGGTTGTGAAGTGTTCGTCAGTGTCGATGTTGTGCACGGGGCCTGTGGCCACATCTTGGACGGTGAGATCGACCGGTATCTCGATCGTTGGTTCATCGGGGTCGTTGCTGTAGATGGTGATCGTGGTGTGGTACGAGCCAGGCGCGAGATCGGTGGCATCGGCTGTTAGTTGGACGTTGTTCTGGTCGGAGGGGGCAACGACCCCGTTCTCCGGGGAGAGGGAGAGCCAGGAGGGTGTGCTTCCGCATACGTCTTCAATATTGATCGCCGTATTGTAGAAGCGCACATCATCAATATAGCCAGTATAATCGAACCAGAGATCGCGGTTGCTGCCTATGCGGAACGAGTTGCTGTTGCTCACGTCCCTGTCGGCGGTCGGCGTGGTGTTGGTCCCAATGCACACGCCGTCAACATAGACCTCTAGCACTTTGCCGCGTCTTATCATCCCGACGTGGTGCCATTGACCATCTGCCAGGGATTTATTGTCCCTGACAAAAAGATGATCGCCTGTGATCCCATAGTCTATTCCCGCTTGAAATGCCCCATCCCATAGGGTCATGGCATATCCATAGTCATCCCCGGCGCTTTCAGAGCCGCCCTCTCGCTTCTCAACTATTCGCCCACGATCCTCGGCAGTCGTGTTCACCCAAACAAAGAGGCTGAAATCATCTCCCTCGCCAACATCCAGATCATCATGATCTGGCACGGTCACATGATCGTCGTTGCCATCGAAGTAGAAGCAGGTTCCCTCAGGCCCTGCGTGACCCATAGAGGCTCCGCATACCGTTCCATCGTGCGGGCCCATTGAGTCGTAGGCAATGGTGCCAGTTGTCTCATCCAGGGTCCACACGGAGAGGGGAGCCGCCGGAGGCATCTGGTATACTATATCCCAATTCAGATCCTCGG
>DAOVJP010000214.1 GCA_030673205.1 Thermoplasmata archaeon | reverse complement strand
GCTGTAGTTCTATGAGCCTGTTGGTCACGTCGTATCGGTGGTGGTCGTAGATGAATGTGATGGTCCCCACCATCTCTCCCTTCACATCCTCCTTCCCGACATCCATCAGGTGTTTTCTGAGCACATCGCGTATGGCCTCGCTGCGGTTCCCATACCCTTCCTTCTCTATGAGCCTGTCGAAGGCCTCTAACAGTTTGGGCTCTAGGGAAACGCCTATCCGGGTGACCTTGTCCATGCGCCTCCAGCATCACCTTTCATTATAAGCTTTACCAATAACCTTAAGAGAACAATGTTTGGTGACAGGGGCGGTGTTTCACATGGATATGGTGGTTGCCTCGGAACTTGTGAAGGATTACAAGAAGGTCAAGGCGCTCAGGGGATTCAGCTTCTCCGTGGGAGAGGGGGAGATATTCGGTCTCATAGGGCCCAACGGGGCGGGGAAGACCACCACCATCCGTATAGCCGCCACTCTTCTTGACCTGACCGGGGGGACGCTCACCATAGATGGAAAGGACATCAAACAAGAGGCGGAGGGGGTTCGGGAGGTGATATCCTATCTGCCCGAGGAGGCGGGAGCCTACAAGAACCTCACCGGAAGGGAATATCTCCAGTTCATGGCCAACTTCTACAGGAACAAGGAGGAGGAGATCGTCCGACGGGGCATGGAGATATCAGGCCTGGAAGATCGGTTGGACAGCAGGATCAAGGAGTACAGCAAGGGCATGAAACGAAGGCTGCTCATAGCCCGTACGCTCATGAGCCTGCCCAAACTGGCCATATTGGACGAGCCGACCGGGGGGCTGGACGTGTTCCACGCGCACCACGTGCGCCAGATGATACGCGGCTTCGCCAGCCAGCACAATGTCACCGTTCTCCTGTCCAGCCACAATATGTTGGAGGTCGAGTACCTCTGTGACAGGATAGTGCTGATAGACAATGGTGTGGCCGTGGCCCGCGGCACACCCCAGGGACTGGTGGAGGAGCATGGTGCGAAGAACCTGGAGGATGTGTTCCTGGAGGTGGTCGACCATGCCTAGTCCCATGATGAACATCGTCTCCAAAGAGGACAAGGAGATACTGCGAGACCCTCGTCTCTTCCTCAGCATGGTCATCGTCCCACTGATAATATTCCCTGTGATGGGGATGTCCATGAGCTCTGTGATAAGCGCGACGGAGAAGGAGCTGGAGGGCATGGAGTTCAGCCTCGCAATGGTCGATAACGATGATGGCAATTTCTCCCACCTTCTCTTCGATTATCTCAACTCCGTGGAGAACATGACCGTGGAGCGGCTGGATGCCAATACCACCGAGGAGGAGGCGATCCAACATGCTCTGGACAATGACATGAACGCTATATTGTTCATTCCTCCTAATTTCACCACCGACCTGGAAGCAGAGAAGAAGGTCAACATATCCGTCTATTCCGTTATGGAAAGCATCAGCATCGTGGAGGGCATCAAGGACGAATATCTGATCTACCTCCTCCACGACTATGAGTACTATGCGATCAGCGGCCTCGGATACAATTCCACGTTCCTCCTGGACAGCATCGGTTTGGAGCAGAACACCATCTTCGAAGGAAGGGCCGTACCCTATTCATCGGGGGAGTTGCAGGGATTCTTCATGGCACAATCCATAACCATTCCCATGGTGTTGATGATGCTCATCATGATGTCCGCCCAGTTGGCGGCGGTCACCGTGGCCTCGGAAAAGGAGGAGAAGACCCTGGAAACCCTTCTGACGCTACCGGTGAGCCGCACCACCATACTCATGGGCAAGATAAGCGGGGTGGCGTTGATGACGATGGCGGGAGCCGTGGCGTACATGGGAGGTTTCATGTACTATATGAGATCGTTATCCGGAATGGGAGGAGGAGGGGGCATAAATGCCGAGGAACTGGGATTGTCGATCAGCCCCATGGCCGTGGGCGTGCTGGCCCTATCCATAATCCTGGCCCTTCTGGCCGCACTGAGCATCGCTGTTCTGCTGGCCGCCTTCACCGAGGATGTGCGCAGTGCCCAATCCCTGACCGGGATCATAGCCATACCTGTGCTCATCCCCGCCTTCGTCCTTATGATGGGGGATATGAGCATATTGCCCGGATCCATAAAGGTGCTGATATACGCCATACCCTTCTCATATCCGATGCTGGCGGCCAAAGACCTCTTCACCGGGGTGGGGTCTACCATGTTCCTAGGCCTGATCTACCAGCTCGTGTTCACGCTGGCGATGTTCTACGCGGCCGGACGTCTGTTCTCCACCGAAAAGATATTCACCTCCAAACTGGAGTTCAAACGGAAGAAGCGATAGATAGGAAGTAATGGGGAGGCATAGCGATAGGAAGACGAAGTGGTTGGAAGAAGGATGGAAAGAGAAAAGATGGAAGGGGATTGGTTGTTCCGAGCCACTCTTCTGTCTATTGCGGAGGCGGCGGAGCATAGCCAACCTGGGGTGGTGCCACCGGCATCGGCGCGGATTGGCCCACGATCCCTCTCTCAAGGTTGGAGAGAGTGCGCTTGTAGGCTATAACCAGGAAGATATATCCAATAATGGAAACTATACCGCCTATCCCATCTATGGATGTTGCGTTCGTGCTCAGGTTCACTACATCCTGGGTGGTGAGGCTGGACGCATCGGCCGGGAACAACATGAAGGTCAAGACAACGGATAGCAGTCCGCTGACAACGAACAGTATCACCGCGATCTTCGTCTTTGCCTTCTCCGATTCCTGGGCGACACCCTCGATCATGAACTTGAACATGAGGGCGAGGAAAAGACTAGACAACAGTCCTATGACGGCGCCGACCAAAGCGATGTTCCTAATGGAAGCAAAGATATCGTTCATGTTGGCTGTGGTAACGGACAATACGCTGGGCGCCATGATAAATGGAACGGCAATGCCGACAAAGAACATCACTATCCACAGAACGAAGAACAACATGCCCTTCTTCACAGAGGAGGGATGTGGTTCCGGATACTCGTTCTTCCCGCGATTGAGCCTAACCACGCCCAATATGAAGAATATGAGTATCAGAAGCCCTATCAACACTATACCACACGCCAGCGCAATGATCGTTCCGGCAGCGGCGATGCCACCCACCGCGTTCCCGGCGGAGACAGCGCTTAGCGTTGCAAACGCCGCTATTGCGGTGACGATAGCAAGCAGAACCATTATCAATCCCAGCATAAGAGACCAGTAGAAAAATTTCACTCCCTGTATGGTATCTCTCTTGGGCATCGGGGGCGGCTGGGCATACTGATTGTATCCTGGCGGCGGGGGCGGCTGTTGATATCCTGCAGGTGGCGGACCATAATTTCCTGGTGGTGTATCTTGCATTTTCTCTTCCTCCGTAGATTGAGACCTAGACACAGTAACTAAATATTATTATAAAAATGTTTCTTTTCTAATGCCCTGTGTGATCGAAGGCTGTAGAAGAGGGATGGGAAGGCAGGTTGGTGGGAAGAGAAAG
>DAOVJP010000272.1 GCA_030673205.1 Thermoplasmata archaeon | reverse complement strand
GTTCTCGTTCCCTATGTCCTCCCCGCTATCATCCTGCTGTCCCTGGATAGTGTTCCAGTCGTCGAAGAGGCCGTCCATGGTTATGTTGTCCGATCGGTCGCCGATGCTCAGGTATGGTTCGGAGAGGTGCTCCACGTAGACCAGTGCGTCGGCGTGTATATCCTCTGGCTCCAGAAGCATTAGGCGCAGGGACCCCTCCGCGTCTTGGCGGGGCTCCACGTATATTCTGTGCTTCAGTGTTGTGTCATCTGGAACGGTAGTGGGTAGCTCCAGGTCGAGGCTGTGATCGAGATCACTGGCCGCCGTTCCTTCCCATGTGAGGTCTATACTTGTTACCTTCACATCACCACCCTGGGCGAACATGTTCATGCTTGCGTATGGCGACTCTCTCCCGTGACGGAGTGATGGGGACAGGGGGTGGATGTTCACCGCCAGCACCGCCCCTTCGTTAGACCACAAAAGACCGCGGTCCGAAGCGGTCTGGATGCCATTTTCGTAATGGTGGGCCGCCACTGCCATGTGGTATTCTTTGTTCATCCGCAGCCCGGCTGTAGATATGGATGCTTCCATTTCATTCCCTTCCACTTCATATTCCAGGCCGATTGGACGGGCTTGCCAGCCGTTCCAGTCGTCCTGTTCCCTTGTCTGTTCGGTCTGGTATTCCCTGTCGAACGTGTATAATTTGGTATCTCGCACCTCTCCGCCCCAACCCCTCATCTCAAGGAGGTATTCCGCCCCTGTGCCCATGGTCTCGTATCCGGTGAGATGGTTCGCGTCGGCGTCTAGGAATATGATGATGGTGTCAACGCCTTGGTTTGCCCCCTCCAATGGCTCTCCGTCCAGGCTCAGATGGAAGTATAGTCGATCGCCTTGAACATGGCTTTGGAGGGATAATAGATCGATGCTGTGGATGGCCCCGCTGCCTTCTATGTCCATATTTCTGTCGGTGAAAACAGGTTTTCCCGCCCAATCCTGAAAGGAGCCGTCTATATTCAGACTAGGAGGAATGGGTTCGCTTTCCAGGAGGAGAAGGAATCCAGGGGTGGAGAGGATGATGAAGACCACGAGAGATATGGTGAACTTGTACTTGTCCACACGCTTCTTGGACAATAGTGTGTTGGCGTTATTGGCCGGGGTGGTA
This sequence comes from Thermoplasmata archaeon, assembly GCA_030673205.1. Lineage (GTDB taxonomy): Archaea > Thermoplasmatota > Thermoplasmata > JAGHBH01 > JAGHBH01 > DAOVJP01. Next base: position 1,713 of record DAOVJP010000272.1, on the reverse strand, counting down.
GTGTCTTCTGGAGTGGGAAGTCCGTTGCCATTGGTTAAGCCGTTTCCATTGGTTAAACCATTCCCATTGGTTAAGCCGTTTCCGTTGGTTAAGCCGTTTCCGTTGGTTAAGCCGTTTCCGTTGGTCAAACCATTTCCGTTGGTGAGGCCATTCCCATTTATCATGCCGCCACGGCTTGTAAAACCTCTCCTAGCACTGCTCGTGCCATTCCCCTTTTGGTTCTCGCCGCTCAATCCCTTCATTGCTCCACCGTTAGATATACTCAGACGTTGCTTATAAAAGCTTATTGATGGTGCCCCTCTCTTCCTTTATGGCGGCCTGGGCCGCTGCGAGTCGTGCGGTGGGGATGCGATAAGGGGAGCAGCTCACATAGTCCAATCCTATAGTGTGGAACCATTCTATTGACCTCGCCTCCCCTCCATGCTCTCCGCACACGCCCACGTCGAGGTCTGGTCTGGTCTTCTTGCCCCATTCCACCGCAATGGACATGAGCCGTATCACCCCTTTGCGATCCACCACCTCGAAGGGGTTGTTCAGCAATATCTTCATATCTCTGTACAGGGGCAGGAACTTGTTCTCCGCATCCTCTCTGGAGAACGAGAAGGTTGCCTGGGTAAGGTCGTTCGTGCCGAAGCTGAAGAACTCGGCTATCTCGGCAAGCTTCCCGGCTCGCATACAGGCCCGCACGACCTCGATCATGCTGCCGAATCGGTATTTGACGTCTATGCCAGTGGATGCTCGCACCTCGCTGTGCACCCTCTTCACGATCACATGCGCCCATTTCAGTTCCTGGGCGGTGCACACCTGTGGTATCATTATCTCCGGATCCACCTTCACGCCCTCCGCGGTCATCTCCGCAGCGGCCTCCAGTATGGACCTTATCTGCATCTCATATATCGCAGGGTAGGTGATGCCCAGCCGGACGCCCCGGTGCCCCAACATGGGATTGACCTCGGCCAGCGCCTCCACCTTGCGCAGTATCTCCCTTCTCCTGTCCAGCAGGCCAGCCCCCTGCCCCTCCTCTCCATGTATTCCCATAAGCTCCTCTATGGCCTTCGTGATGGTGGGGGAATAGGCGTTGCTGATATCATTGTGCAATAGAGGGAGGGAAGAGGGCATGGTCCCGAAGGTCTCCAGGGCCTTCTCCAGCCGTTCCAACACCCGTATCTCTTCGTTGAGCTCCTCGATGGATGGGAGGAACTCATGCAGCGGTGGGTCCAGGAGGCGTATGGTCACAGGCAACCCATCCATTATGCGAAATATATCTTTGAGGTCCTTCTTCTGCATGGGCAGCAACAGCGATATGGCCTTATTCCGCTCCTCCGGCGTATCTGCCAGTATCATATCCTGAACTATGGGGAGCCGGTCCACAGCGTTGAACATCCTCTCTGTCCGGCAAAGACCGATGCCCTCTGCGCCGAGCTCCCTGGCCTTTTTTGCCTCCTCAGGGGTATTCGCATTCGCCCTTACCCCCATCTTCCTTCGTTCGTCCGCCCACTCCAATATAGTGGACAGCTCAGCGGAGACCGTCGCGTCTATGGTGGGCATCTCCCCTGTCCAAACGCGTCCCATAGTGCCATCTATCGTTATCACATCCCCTGCGGATATGGTGATATCCCCCACCTTCGCATAGCGTCCCCTGACGTTTATATGGATATCCTCCGCGCCCGATACACACGCCTTCCCCATGCCTCTAGCCACAACCGCCGCGTG
>DAOVJP010000185.1 GCA_030673205.1 Thermoplasmata archaeon | reverse complement strand
CCCTCCCTCCAGCACCCTCTTCCCCACATTCTCCCTCATACCCTTTGCTCTACGCCCACGCCCCCTCGGCCTGCGCCCCCACGGAAGGCTTATATCCATTCACTCCCTAGGAAGGGGCATGCGTACGGTTCTCTTGTTCATCGCCGATAACGTGGAGCGGGCCATACGGGAATCCCTGGGAGGGGAAGAGGCCGCCGAAGAGGTAGCGATGGGGGCTGATGGGACTCCCACGGTAAGGGTGGACGAGGCCGCTGACAAGGCCGTCCTAGAGGCGTTGGATACCCTTGGATCGGACCTGAATGTTCTCAGCGAGGAGAGTGGCTTTACGGATCGGGGAGGGGACAAGGTCCTAGTGGTCGACCCACTGGATGGGACCCACAACGCATTGAAGGGCTCGGGGCCCTTCGCCATAAGCCTTGCCATAGGAAAGAACTCCACCGATGACCTGGAGGTCGGCCTGGTCAGGGACCTGGTATCCGGGAACGATTATGTGGCCATAAAGGGAGGGGGCGCATACAAGAACGACCGCCCGATACACACCTCCACCTTCTCTCTCCCAGACTCCACCTTCTCCATATACCTGGGCAGCATGGCCACCGAAAGATGTGTCACACTCGCCACTCTCCCACGCAGACTTAGATACTTTGGCTGCATAGCACTCGAGATATGCCTGGTAGCATCGGGAGTGCTTGACCTGTACCTGGTGGAGGCGACCCGGGAGGACCGCAATACCCGCGTTACCGACGTGGCGGCAGCATCCCTAATATTGAAAGAGGCGGGAGGAATGATGTTGACGGCAAACAAGGACCCGTTCATGCTCCCCTTCGATCTTGAACACAGAAGCAGCTTGCTGGCAATAGGAGACCCAAAAGCATTGGATGTGATAGAATGAAGAAAATAGGCGTGTCAGCCAATCCCACATCGGAGAACTGCCGAGAGGCTTTGGGAGGCATAGTACAGACGATAGAGGAGCAAGGATGCGAGGTGCTTCTGGAGGAAGAGATAGCGCACCTGCTCGGCAAAGACGGCATATCCCTCCAAAACATGGAAAGCGAGGGAGGAATAGACATATTGGTCACCGTAGGAGGTGACGGAACGGTCCTAAGGGCTCTCCGCCACTGCAACGCCACCATCCTAGGAGTGCACATAGGCAGGGTAGGATTCCTCAATGAGGTGACACCGGAGAAGTTCAAAGAGGACCTCCAAAAAGTATTGGCCGGTGAATGCTTCATAGACCTCCATACCCGTATACAGATGTGTATAGACGGAGAGCCGCTCAGACCCGTGCTCAACGAAGTGGTGATCCACTCCGCTCAGGCCGTCAAGATCCGCGAGTTCGAACTATATTTGGACGGGAACAAGCTAGATCATTTCCGTTCCGACGGGGTGATAGTGGCTACGCCCACAGGCTCCACCGGATATGCGCTGAGCGCCGGAGGACCTCTGCTAGACCCAAAACTGGAGGGGATGCTGGTGCTGCCCCTAGCACCGTTCAGGATAGCGAAGAGACCAAACGTAGTTCCTCTGGACAGCGTGATCAAGCTCAAGATGGTGAAAAATCGCCCCTGCATAGCTAACTTGGACGGACAGGAAGAGATAGAGTTGAAGGGGACCGAGACCATGGAGTTCACAAGATCCGACTCACCGGCGAAGTTCTTGCGGTTCGAGAGCAACCCCTATAGAGCGAGGCAACGGGCCTTTGAGCATAGCATGCAATAAAGCTAAGCTATCGAACAAAAGCGCATGGGGGGAAGGGCTCACTGGGTGAATGACTCGCCCCTCTCGTAGTCGTTCTTGATGTGGTCTATTATCATCTCCCTGTTCCTGCGGAGATGGGACTCGTACCACACCTTTATGACATCGGCCAAGGCCTCATGCACCTTCTTCACATTGACCTTGTCCAAGTTGGACTCGTATAATATGTACTGTCCAAATATCCTTTTCCAACCCGAATATTTGTAGTAGTGCTCGCCCTCACAGAACTCGAACACCATCCTGAAGGCCATCTCATCGCCCTTATTGTAGAATCTGACCTTTATGCTGTCCCCCATTCTTCCCTGGTCCTGTGTCCTGTCTATGAGACTGAGGGAGTTGATAGCGGCGAAATTGAAGTTCGGCTTGAAACTCCATTCGTTGGGGAAGACCTGGAACTGGGCAAAAGCACTGTGGCTCGGCTCCATGGTGAAATGAACATTTATGTTGTTGAACCTATTCCACACCTTCCAGAAATCCTCGACAAGGACCTTATTCAAATTGCCCTTGGCATCGTTCTGGACACCTACGTCTTGCTTTATCTCGTTCTCCTTCTCCGTAAGCTCGTCGTCCAAAGCTTGGAACCAGTCATCAGTCATAGCAATCACTCTACCTTATAGGCGCCGTTCGCCCAAAGTACTATGAATTTATAAAGGTTATGGGATGAAGAGGGTTAGAAAAAGACCTCGAAGTTCCGAAAGGAATATAAAATATGCGGGGGTTTGAGGCCATGTCTGCATGGTGCGAAAAGCATGCGGCTGTGACTCGTCGAAACCCCCTCTGGGCTTTTGCTGGCTACAGCCCCATACAGCATTCAGTTCGTCCGCATCTCATGCGGCTGTGACTCATCGGGCTCGTAAACTCGCCCGCCTCTCACAGCCACGCTCACTCGCATTCGCTCCTTCGCGCGGCTGTGATCCGTGGGACTCACAGGCTCGTCCCCCTATCACAACCGCACTCGGCCATTCGCAAACTCATGCCCTCACGCGGCTGTGATCTAGCTGGTTAGGATCGGAGCTTCCCAAGCTTCTTGCCCGGGTTCAAATCCCGGCAGCCGCATCTTTTGCATCAGCAAAAGGTGGGAGGAAGATTGTCTTCCTCCAACACCAATTACCCCACTGACCCGATTAACCAAGGCAGACGGGATGAGAGGACGAGGAGCGAGCGAAGCGAGTTCCTCTACTCAAATCCCGGCATTTGCATCGCTCAGCGAATGGCTGTGCGGTAGGCGGAAATCCATTTCCGCCAATATCTTTTGTGCCAGACAAAAAGAACCATATATCGAGGTATACATGTATGGTGCGGTGATCCTTTGAGGGAGTTGGTCATTGCAAAGATATGCCTCGACCCGTCCGAGGTGTACGACGATAGTTATGCAGATGTCTTCCAGCACATGGACCGTGTTTCCGTGATAAACACGTTCATCCGCGAGTCGAAGACATTTCTGGCGGTTATGGAAATAGAATTGAGGAAAGGGTCGAGCATGAAAACCCTGAAAGAGACCCTGGCAAACATGGACCAGGACAGGGGGAACACGACACTGGCCATGTACCAGGACATAACCGAACTCGCCTCTGAAGGAGACAGATGCCTGTGCCTGGTCAAGGGAGAGCACATGCAGTTCCACACGGATATGATGGACAGCCTGACCGACCAATTCTGTTTCTTGGAGCTTCCAGTGGTCTACACAGAGGGCGGGATCCACATGCAGGTCGTGGGGAAAAGGGACGATGTGAAGGCCTACCTCAACATCCTAGAAGGGCTTGGCGTCAGCCACAAGACGGAGTTCATCCGCGAATACCATCCCGGGGGCCGCGCCGTGCTCGCAGAGCTCACGGACAAGCAGTACCAGTGCATGAAGACAGCCATGGATCAAGGATATTTCGACATCCCGCGGCGCACCGACCTGCGGGATATGGCGGAGAAGGATGGGATAACCCATGGCGCCCTCTCGTTCCACCTCCGAAAGGCCCAGCGCACCATTTTCGACGTTCTGTTCTCGTGAGCACTTTTGCGGCCAGTCGCGCAAGGGTGAACATGTATACCTCAAAAGATATACCTTTTTTCGACCCTTGTTCATTTGAGGAATAAGGATGACCTGCTCGAGAATAAGAGATAATATGGGCCGAAGGATAGTTGCCGGATTCGTGCTGATGATAGCGCTATCCCTCTTGCTCTCGCCCTATGCGGGCGCGTTCTCCAAAGAAATTGTGTCGATGAACGAGAGGAGGATGGCGCCCGAGATAGGAGGGATAGAACCCACAGGGCCTG
>DAOVJP010000278.1 GCA_030673205.1 Thermoplasmata archaeon | reverse complement strand
GGATGCTGTTGTTCGCTATGACATTCGAGTTGGAAGAGGAGAGGTATATGCCATCCCAATTGTTCCAACTTATCTCGTTATTCTCGATGTGACAGTTCTGGACAGATGTGAGCTCAACGCCCTCCTGCCCCCCGGTTATAGTGAACAAACGGACCTCCGCTGCATCCGCGACCACATTCACGGCGGTGCCTACTCCCATGGCGTCTATGATCGTCATTCCAGCGCCAGCGCCTATCAATATCACGCCCTTGTGGACCAACACGTTCTCGAAGTATATGCCCGGGTCCACCATTATCGTGTGCCCGTCCATGGTCATCGGGTGGTCAATGGCCGCCTGGATCGTGTCAAAGCCCATCATCGTGTCGATGTTATGGACTGGGGGGACAGGAATATCTGTTGTGATATCCAACATATTGTACGGGCCGCTATCCCCGTCAGTATATGTCCACCCATGAAACATGAGGTCATCGTGCCAATATTCCAATGTGATATTCGGGTCTGCAACCCACATCACGCCCATTATGGAGTATTCTCCCATGGGACCAAGATCAGACTGCCAAGAACCGGCATCCGTAACGGCTCGAACGAACCGCAGCCCAAGGAAACCGCTCCCGTCGATTGGGGTCAACCCATCATCATAATATACCATTCCGTCGAGGGTCACCGGTCCGCCAGCCATCGCAACCATGCTCACCAGTGGGACCGCAATGGTCATCAACAACATCAGTCCCATGGCCACCGAGAATAGTCTCCTCTGCGGCATATCGATCCGGAACTTCTCTTCCCTTAACACATTTATTGTACTCATTATTGTTGACATAATCAACGCCTCACTATGCTGAAAGTTGAGGGCACCCTCCTCTACCAGAGCCCTTCCCTTTCCATGTGTCTATTGTTCGCTCTTGTATATAAAGCTTTTAGCCGCACGCGGGCGATTGGCGAGGTGTTTAGTGGAGGCACACTGCACAAGGCAGAGATGCCGTTGGCAAGTATGTTCGCCGCCCTTGGCTTGCCCATCATCTTTTGTGCCTTTTCACCAGTTCGTGATCCACTCGTTCGGCGGGCCTACACTTACCAACTTGTCTCCCACTCGTTCGTCGGGTCTGCGCTCACCTGGATGAAGTATCCTTTGTCCGCGTCCATGTTGAAGTACGAGGTAAAAGGCTCCTGGCTGGGCTCGTATTTCACCCATCCACCTGTGGTGTATTTGCGTATCATCAACACGTTCACACCTCCATTCTGGGCTTCTATCTCCACAGTGGCGTTCTTGCAGCCCTCCGGGCCGAAACCGCCATCGGGCCGTATCAGGTCTGTAGGCGGGCTTACGAGGTTGAGACCGCTGCCAAGGACCATGGTCTGCGGCGACTCGAACACCAGGCCGCCCATGCGCCATTCGTCTGTGGGGTCTGCGTCTAGCTGTATGAAGTAGCCCTCTTTAGCGTACATGTTGAAGTAGGATGTAAAAGGCTCCTGGCTGGGCTCATATTTCACCCAACCACCAGCAGTATACTTTCGGATCAACAACACACTCACACTAGGGTTCTGTGTCTGTATCTCCAACGTAGCATTCTTACAGCCCCCGGGACCGAAGCCGCCATCAGGTCGTATCAGGTCTATGGGCAGGTCCATACCAATGAGGTTGAGGCCAGCACCCATGACAAGCACAGACTTCGCCAACACAGTATCGTTATAGACATCAACGGCCTTCCTCACGCCCACCTTGTAATAATACTCGACAATATCATCCACGCCCTCATCGGTGAACGTCTGCACACCAGACCCGATGGGACTCACATCACGCAGGATGGTGGGTGAAGAGAAACCAGGGTCGGCGTCACGCATGAAGATATAGCCCACCACGCCAGCTGTTATCGAATCCGTCCACGTCAACGTCACAGCAGAACCATTCACAGCCATGGACACCACCACATCTGTCGGAGGCTCCAAGACAGGATCATTAACTATTATGACAACACTGGCCAAAATGCCGCTGCAGTTGACCCACACCGTCCACGTGCCCTCCGCCGTCGCATCATAGTTGCACTGGAGGTTCCTTCCTCCTGAGGGGGTGAGCCCGCCGTCATTGGTCTCCCACGTGAACACACAAGTGGCATTCTCGTCCCCCTCCTCCATATCGTTCCACCCTATGGCCACAAGATCTTTGTTCTCGCCGACATTCATGGTATGGGTTGGGGGGTCGACAATAATATGGTCCAGTGGGAATTGCAGCACCTCAACGAACTCATAGACCTCTACCACGAGGTCGACGATCTTCGTGGAAGCCTGAGAGAACTCGTTGGACAGGACCATGTAATATGGCTCGTCAGAGGGCAAGAACAAGGCCACCTCTCCGGATGTGCTTCGCTCGCTGACGTTGTAAGCGTTGAAAAGAAACTCGTTCTCATACAGCACATAGTTGTCTATGTCCCCTATGAAGAGGTCAATGTTTCCCGATGGAGAATAGATGTCGCCTCTCTCCCCAGTGTACACGTTCTTGGCGCTTACAATGTTAGCCACCACCTCATAGGTCACTTCCATGCTGAAGTGTTTCTCAACATCTCCTGGCAACTCTATAGCAATGACATTGAGGGTCGGAGCACTTATCGGCAGGTTGAATGTGTGTGTATATTCGACGCCTATCTCGGAGGCGGAGATAACTTCCGCGGCATCGTTCTGCAGGAACGGATCGTTCCCCAGATCGTTCGTATTGGCGCTTGCCCAGTAATTCCTATCATCCCCCAGTTCGAGCGTTATTTGGCTGGTGAAGTCCGTTG
>DAOVJP010000479.1 GCA_030673205.1 Thermoplasmata archaeon | reverse complement strand
CAAGGCATTCGGAGTCCATGGAGCCGTGGTTGTAGAGTTTTATCGTAAAGGAGACGTTGTTTCCCTCTGTCGGGTTGTGGTTGGAGGGTATGATATTTGCCTCCAATATCTCGAAATCAGGTAGTTGCCGAACATCCACCGAACCGGAGCGGTTATTGTTCGTTTCATCCTCCTCATCCACCAGGCCAGATGGGTCGATGGCCGCCCAAAGGATGTGGGAGCCAGGCTCATCCGCTTCCCATTCCAGGGTTATCACTTCCGTTCCTCCGGCCTGCACGTTCACAGGCGCATCGTCCACCTCGTTCCCTATCGCTATCTCGTCCACATAGAGATACACGCGGCTGGACCCCGTAATGGACCCATCGTTCTTGACAAGGACGTCCACCGACACGGTGTCGCCCATGGCCGGTTCCTCGGGAGATATGCCCAGGTCGCTGGCTATGTTAAGGTCTGGCATATCCGGGAGTATCACATCTAGTGATACGTTCTCCTCTACCAAGAGCCCACCCAGGTCTGCCCACACCCGTATAGTATATGTCCCAGGGGCGTTGGGGGCGGTGAGAGGGCTGGTATATTGGCCATTTTCGCCCAGGACCAGTGCCCTTTCGGTTATCACCTCTCCGTCGTTCTCCAATGTGACATACACGTTATATTCCAACTCATAGGAGGGGTCGTTGAACATCGCCGTTCCCTCTGCCGTGAACTCCTCTCCACCCCCCACGGTGTCAAGGGGGTTGATAGAGATATCCACCCAGGGGTGGAGCACTTGCACCAGTCCATCGCTGGTCTTATATGTCCTATACACTTCCAGGGTTCCATTCGGGTCCCGTGCCTCAAGGACAAGGTAGTATGTGCCGTTGTCAACGAGGGTGGTATTCCAGTAATGTGAGCCAGACATGGGAAGGCCCGCTTCTATCAATATCCGCGTTCCCGTCCCGCTGTCCTCGTAATATAGGATGGAGGTGACCTCATCCCCATCTTGATCGATAACGTCCCACTCCGTCTCATATTCCGTGTCCACCAGCACCGTTCCGTCCCCGGCATCGGGATACAGCCAATTGACCTCTGGGTTGTGATCGAGGTAT
>DAOVJP010000410.1 GCA_030673205.1 Thermoplasmata archaeon | reverse complement strand
GGCCTATCACATTGTGATTCTCTATACCCATGAACCGCTTCGCTATAGTTTCTCCTCCTATGGTCTCGACCTCCTCTTCGGCCTCATAAACAGTAAGGTATGTTGTGCTGAAGAGTCCTCGCTGGACTGCCGCCGCATTGACTATGACGGCATCTTCGACATTGTAACCAGAGTAGCATGCTACGGCGACGATAGCATTGAGTCCATATGGGTGACGCCCCTTACTTGCATATTCCAGATAGCGACTCTTTACCACAGGGGTCTGCCCGTAGTTGAGGACATAGGCTGTCTTATCCATTCGATTCTGATAGTTCTGGTGGTAGAGGGACAGAGCCTGTTTGCTTTGTCCACATGAAAACAAATTGCGTGGATACGGATTTGTGGAAGGGTAGACAATCTGGTTTGCCATGACCCCAAGAATGACAGAGGGATGGATCTCTATATGTGTGATGTTATTTTCGGTATAGCTGCTCTGGTCCTGGCCCAATGTGGCAAGCATAACCCCTTCCATTTCAGAAGTGTCTAGATACTCAATGATAGCGGATCCCGCGGTCGTATCAATATTGTCCTTCCCATATACCTCCTTTATGGTCCGAATGTCACAGCTGTCCGGATCGACGGGTACCTTTTTCCTAGCTACACCGGTCACAGCTGTATTCCATGTCATACGGTTTTCCTCAAGTTGAGCGATTACATCATCTTGTTGGTAACTTATTCTATTCCCGTTCACTATGAAGAGAGGGTGGCAAGGGCGGCCGGAGTCCGTGAAAATGATGAGTTCATTTCTCTCCACATTCCAACGTATACTCGTGTAACTCGAGAACAGTCCTAGCCGTCGCTGTGAAAGGAGGAGATTGCGTAGACTCTGGGGGTCGCTTGTGGCGCCGATCCATGAGCCATTGACAAAAATCTTGGTAGTCTGTGCGAGGTAATCAAGGGAGCTTTCTTCGACAAGTTTGATGCCAAGTGTTCGGAGGTGCGCTATGAATGGATAGGCGGAACACCCACTGGTTATATGCGTAAGGAATGCTAAGTGCTTGTGTAGACCAACATTCCCCCCATCAGGTGTATGAACTGGACAAAGAATGCCCCATTGTGTGCTGCTGAGTAGCCGCGGGCCGACAATCTTGGCCCCATCTGCAGAGATATGTGTGTTCGTCTTTCTTCGTTGGCATAAGGCCGACCAGTAGGATAATCGGCTTAGGTCCTGCAGGGCTCCGGGTCGTTTTGTATGTGCTTCAGATCCCCAGTCTCCTTTAAAAGCTCGGCGAAATCCTGCCTCAACAATGCGGTTACCAAATATCTGAGGGATATTGTCTAGTATCAGCTTTGGGAAGTTATCCCCTTTATAACGCGGGGTTGTCCGATTATAGAACCATTCATTGTCAATCATGAGGAAGATTTTCTTCTGTTGGAGGATATAGTACTCCCGGAAGAGGTCGTATATGAGCATGCCGGGCACTTCTATGCGTTTATATAGATAACTATCGCGGTTTGTCGGTGGCTCGTATCCTAGAGATACCTGTAGAAGGCGTTTCACAGTGTAGCCTAGGTAAAGCGCTTTTGCCTTGAAATTCAATTCGCCCACATGGGGAAGGAAGTACATCATTAGTATCTCCATAGTGTGGGAGACAGACTTACCCTTGGTGAAGGATCCAATGAATTT
>DAOVJP010000178.1 GCA_030673205.1 Thermoplasmata archaeon | reverse complement strand
CAGATAGAAGGTGCGTAGCAGAGAGATTTCCCTGGAAAAGGTTAATATAAACAAAGACCTTCGCCGCTTTCCAATACACACGAGGGAACGGCATGGAATCTAAGGACGTTATCAGACTGGAGTACGAACTCTGGGCAAAGGAAACGAGCGAGCTAGTGGATACCACCAAAGAAGAAGTAGCTCAGGATGAGGGAAGATTCGATCCAGATGTAAAATACGAGCCTATGCCCACCATAGTGGATGCTGGAAAGCTCTTGCCCCTTATGGACAAGGATCTTTTGAAGGCAAAAGTGGGCAAGGAACGCGAGGTGGAGATCCCAGCCGAAGAGGCCTATGGCAAGAGAGATCCCAAACAAGTGGAGCTCCATTCCATCCACGAGATATTACGGCTCCCGGAGTTCAAGAAGAAGGACGAAGTTCCCCAGGTAGGCATGGATATCACGCTCAAAGGCAAGAAAGGTATGATAATCAGTATGACCTCTGGCAGGGTGAGAGTGGATTTCAACCACCCCATGGCTGGTAAGACCCTTGTCTACAAATACAAGGTAGTCTCCAAAGCAGATACTCCAGAGGACAAAGTGGCCTGGATAATAGAAGCGAACTACGCCAAAGGGGGCGATTTTAAGACCGAGGTCAAGAAGGACGAGGCCGAGATCATACTGCCTGACGTCTGCAAGTACGATGACGGATGGTTCCTCTCCAAATACCGTGTCGTCTCGGACCTTAGGGATGTGTTGTCCCTTACCTCCATCCGTTTCGTAGAAGAATATGTGAAAAAGGAAGAGGAAAAAGATGGAGAAGGGGAGAAGGAAGAGGGAAAAGAAAAGAGATCGGGAAAAGGGGAGAAAGAAGAAAAGAAGAAAAGCGAGGGGGGCAAGAAAGAGAAGGAGACAAAGGAAGATACTAAGGGAAAAGAGAAGGAGGCGAAAGGGAAGGATACTAAAGGAAAGGGGGATGTGAAGAACAAAGAAGAGGAAAAGGCCAAACCCGAGAAGAAGGATGCAAAGAAGAAGGGTGCCAAGAAAGAAGAGAAAGAGGAAAAACCTTCATCTAGCGCCAAGAAATCCAAATCCTCTAAATCCTTCAAAGATTAGACTTATCAGCAAAACACAAAGCACTTATGTGCGATAATGAAAAGTGCTAGACAAAATGCGTTACTTTACCACAAATCTTTTATGCGGGATAACCTATTCCCATCCATGCCCCAAAAGAGAACGCTCACCCATAACGAGAAGATCGTCTTCTATAATCTGGTCCGGTATCCGGTATTGAACGACAGGGAGATATCTGAGAGGACGGACATCAAGCTCTCTACAGTCACGGCGATCAGAAGGCGCCTGCAGGCTGCCAGCCTCTTCTCGACCTATCGCATGCCCGATTTCCAGAAGCTTGGATTGGAACTTATGTTCATAGGATACGGGCCAATATCCGAAGGGGAAAGTCGGATCAACTCCGCAAAGTTATGTGAACAGGCCTTCAACACCTCCCAAGAACTCTTCTTCGCCTCTCATTCCCTGGATAGTGCTTTTTTCATAGGAGTGGCGGAGAACTACACTGCCGCTAAGAGAACAATAGAGTCCCTCCAACATATATTCGCATCCCAGGATCTCACGGACGCCTGGACATATGCGTTCTTTCCCTTTGAGATGTCCTCTATGTTAAACCTCTTCGACTGTTCCACACTGCTGGAGGTAACGTTTGGCCTAGAAGAAGAGAAGAAGGGTGTCGATATCTCATTCAAGGGCAAGACGCCCATTCATCTCACTACCAAGGAGAAGAAGGTGTTGAAGAAGCTGGTCGAGCTGCCCAATGCCTCGGACAACCTGGTGGCTTCCAAAGTGGGCGCATCCAGACAAGGCGTTTCCGTTATGAGAAAAAGATTCTATGACTCCGGCCTTCTCAGGACCATACGGATCCCTAATTTCCAGAAACTGAATTTCGAGATATTCATCTTAGCCCACTCAACGTTCAATCCACGGTTGACGTTACATGAGAGGTCTGTGGGCATAAGCTTCATGATGAAGGAAGCGCCTCAGATATTCATGGTCTCAGGCAACTTCGAGAACGTTCTCCTGGCGGTTAGCAAGAATTTCGAGGAGTTCACTGCCGCTAAGAATGAGATCGTCCGCCTCTATCGCCAACATGATTTCATGCGAAAAGAGCCCTCCCTCCTACTTCTCCCTTTCAAAGAGATGCGAACGGTGAAAAACCACGACTACGTTCCCATCCTAGACAAGCTCTGGAAGGACTAAGCTACATAGGCAATGGCGCTTACAGTATCTCATCCGCCTCTTCTCTTAGCTTGTTGAACTCTTTTGCTCCCAAGGCCTCTGGATCCACAGGCATCACTACTATGGAGTCCTTGATGGCTGCCTGGCTCTTGATCGCTTCCACCAACCTTAGAACGTTCTTGAACTTGTTATTTGTAGCCAGATATTCGATCCCGTCCAGCAGGACCACGCCGCCTCCCTCTTTCAAAAAGGATTCGACGATGAAGTTTATCTTCTCCAGGTTCTTGGGAGGGACCACCCCCTCCCCCTCCGTCTCAGATAACCAAATAGGGGTGCACTCCCCCAGGCCATGTTTCTTCTTCATCTTAGCAGGATAATTCTTGCTCAGACATAGGACTCTGCTTCCTTTCTCCTTCTCGGAAATGAAAAGAGCGAAGGCTTTGTCCCTGCTCTTATCCCCTGCAACCAGATACATGTTCCCATTCTTCAACTCCGACTCCGGTGCGGGTTCTTCACCCCCATCCTTGTCCTCACTCGGTTTCTCAAGAGCCACTTCTACCTTCTTGCCTGTCTTCCCATTTTGCTTCTTCTTGCCTGGTTTTCCATCCGACTTCTCCTCCTTCCCATTACCCTTCTTCTTGCCTGGTTTTCCATCCGACTTCTCCTCCTTCCCATTACCCTTCTTCTTGCCTGGTTTCCCCTCCGACTTCTCCTTCTCCCCCTCAAGCTTCTCAGAAACCGCTTTTCCCCCTTTCTTGCCTGGTTTCCCCTCCGATTTCTCCTTCTCCCCCTCAGGCTTCTCGGAAACCGCTTTTCCCCCTTTCTTGCCTGGTTTCCCATCCGGCTTCTCCTTCTTCCCTGCATCTTTCTTCGTGGAGGTAGGTGGATGGCTTTCTGGTTCCAACAGCATGGTGTTGCATCGGGGACATGCGTGGTCTGTCTCCTTCACCGTGGCACCGCAGACAGGGCATCTCACTCCTTCTTCTTCCTCGCCAGTTTCTCTCATCTCCTTCACACTGGCGATTATCCGCCGCGCCCCTTTCTTGTTCACACCTTTTACCTTTGAGAGCTCCTTGGGATCGGCAGAGCAGATCTTCTGGTATGAATCGAACCCGGCGTCTATGATGGTCTGGGCCTTCTTCTCTCCTATGCCGCTTACCTGGAGCAACAGGGACATGGCCTTCTCCCCAAGGGTGGAGCCCATGGGTTCCACTGGCTCTTCCTCTCCTGTGATCTCTTCCTTCGAGGCCAGTTCCTCTGGTCCTGCTGGCTCTGGAGTCTCTTTCCCAGGTTTCTCTTCAGGCACAACAGCCTCTGTCCCTTCATCCGGCACAACAGCTTCGGTCTCCTTTCCAGGCCCAGTCTGAGCACTTTTGGAGACTGGCTCCGGTTTCGATACAATCTCCGCTTCGGGCGCCGCCGATGCTAGTGTATGATGCTCCTTCTCGAATGTTGTTACCTCTTCAGCAACCGCCACCATTTGTTGAGGCGAAGCATGGACATGGCGTTCAAGTAATGCCTCCTTGGCTTCCTCAACCTCCCTGGCTTCCTCAGCACTTTCAGCCTCTTCTTCGTATACCAGGCCCATGATGCCTATGACCACCTGTCTTCCATCTATCGTCCACTCCACCACATACCCCTCATCGGGAGGCCCGGCAAGGAATTCCAGGAGTTGGGAACGGGTCTGGATGGCTATGTGCTCCCCCCATTCCATGAGAAGATCGGCCATATCATTGTCCACGAATAGCCTAGCCTCTATCATGTCCTCCACTTTCAGGTCCACTTCCTTTCGCATCTGCTGTATCCTGCGTATTATCTCTCTGCAATAGGCCTCTCCCATGAGGACATCCGTCATCTCAGCGTCCACATACACGGAGCCGCCGTCCACCTTCCCTTCGAATATGTTCTCCGGGAGTTTGGTTGTGAAGCTCAGCATCTCTTTTGTTATCTGGACGCGCTGCCCCTCTATGCCAAGAACATAT
>DAOVJP010000297.1 GCA_030673205.1 Thermoplasmata archaeon | reverse complement strand
TGGTGGCTACCACGTTGCCTTTGTGCGGGTCGAACAACGTTCCCCTGATATCTGTGACTTTGCCTCCGGCTTCTCGCAGTATGAGTTCTCCTGCGGCGGTGTCCCAGGGTTTGAGGCCCAACTCCCAGAACGCGTCCAGTCTGCCACAGGCGACCTGACAGAGGTCCATGGCAGCGGAGCCGTCCCGTCTAATGCCCATGCAGGAGCCTAGTACGCGGGACAGGTTCTCCAGGTTCGTCTTGCGGGCCTTTTCGTTGGCGTACGGGAAGCCTGTGGCCACCAGGCTGTCCAATAGTCTATGTCGTTTGGAGACGTTGATGGGTTTTCCATTCAGCCAGGCGCCTCCGTGTTTGGTGGCGTGGAACATTTCCCCTGTGCAGGGGGCGTATACTACCCCCACTATGCTCTTTCCTTTTTCTTCCAGGGCTATGGAGATGCACCATGGCGTGTATCCGTGGCTGTAGTTGGTGGTACCGTCCAATGGGTCTATTATCCATCTCCGTCCTGTCTTTCCAGCAGCGGTGGTGCCCTCCTCTGCCATGATCGCATCATCGGGGTAATTCTTTCGTATAATATCGGTCACTATCTCTTCGCTCAGCCGGTCGAACTTGGTGACGGGGTCTATTCGGCCTTTGCGTTCCTCTCCTTTGTCTTCCAGAGAGACCCCTTCCAGCAGAACGAGGCTTGCTCTCTTGGCGGCCATTTTGGCTACCCGGAGCTCTTCTTCATACATCCCCCTATCCTCCGGTGAGCAATGGGATTATCAATGTCATGGCTATGATGGTTCCCATCACCGCCTCTCCTATTATGAGGCCGGCCATCATCAGATATTTATCGACGTTGGCCATGGCTATCTCGCGCTCTCCCCATCCCTCCTTCTCGGCCTGTGGCTCCAGTCTCTTCTTTGTCCACCATTCCCTCAGGCTTCCACCGACTATCAGGGGAAGGTTCACCGATAGAGGCAGGTACATTCCCAGGCCGAAGGCCGTGCCCATCCCTGTGGTTATCTCGGCGACTATGCCTATGAGGGCGCCTATGCCGATAAAAGTGAGCAGCATAGAGACGTTGGATCCGCCCATGAGAGACATGACCAAGGTGGCGAAGGCGTTGGCCTGGGGTGCGGCCAGGTCCAGTTTGCCTTTTGCCAGTCCGAGGGAGAATACGGAGGCTCCCACCACTGCAACAGTGGCTCCCATGACCAGACCTGTAAGCTCTCCTTTAACGAGGTGGAATGGTCTGGTGCCAGCGTAAACGCCGATCTTGAAATCGCCTATTATGTCACTGCTCAAGCTCAACGCGCTGCCGAAGATGGCGGCTCCGAATATGCTCATGACGATGAGGGCGGATTTCGACTCCGCAGGGGTCTGTCCCATGAGCCCCATAGCGCCCAGCAGGGAAAAGACGCCTATCAATATCAACAATACTATGAAACTGGTGCCGGATACGGGGGTGGAACCCGTTTCTCCCATGGTCTTTACACCTATGGCCCCCAAGAAGAATGTCACGGCCACCAACAGTATTCCGAAGGTGATCGATGGTACGATGGGGAATCCGCCCAGTACGAAGACCACGGCGATCCCTATCGGGACCAGGACCATCATGTATCCTATGTGGCTCATGGGCCATTCGAACCATCCCTGTCCTTTTACATAGGCCCCGCCCTCCGTATCAGTCTCATCAGATTTGTCTTTGCTCAGCAGAGGTATGTCGGCCATTGCTGTCTTGAACACGGTCTTCATCTTGACCAGGGCGGTCATCCCTCCTCCAAGGATCGCCCCCACCGCGATTATCCTAGCCACCCTGGCGTATGCTATGATGGCAGACATGTCGCTGTACACGGCGAAGGGCTTTGGATACGCGTTCATCGCAAGGTTCAGCCCCATGTCCCGAATGCTGTAGAACGTCTCTGTGGAAGGGTTGTATGCGGGGAGGTTCACCCCAACGGCCATGGGTATTATGATGAACCAGGTGAACAATGTACCGGATACGACGAGGAGGGCGGTCCTCAACCGCATGAACCATCCGATCGCTATCTGGATGGGGATCATCTCGAAGCCAATATGGGTATATTTGGCATGTGGGAACCTTATCTCCCCGTGCTCGAAGTATCTGCCTCCGAACATTCTGTCAAAGACGGATATCTTCGCGGTTCCGAATATCGCGGTCTTGTCGTGGTCCAGAAGTTTGTAGTCCCTGAGGAAGGTGAAGAACGCGGATATGCCGGACCAGGTGAGGACCATTCGTATGGTCTTCTTTGCGTGTTCCGCCGCCCCGCTGGATATATCGTTCGCGAGGTCCACGAGCTTCACGGATGCCTCGAACCCGGGAACGGGCAATGGGTCCTCAACCAACCACACCCTTCTGAATATAGTGAAATACAGGACACCCATCATCCCCCCCAATATGGTTGCTGCCACGGCTACCCAGATCGGAGGGATCGCATCGGGGGTGACGAGTTGAGGATATTCGCTGGAATAGGTCAATAGGTATATGGCGGGGTAAGAGAAGACGAAGCCTGTACATGTGGCTGCGGCTGCCGTCGATGCGCCGGAGACCATGTTCACCTCCGTTGGCTTCCATTTGAGGGC
>DAOVJP010000476.1 GCA_030673205.1 Thermoplasmata archaeon | reverse complement strand
TGCTGCTCCGAGTCGGTCTCGTCCGTTATCGCTGGCGGCTCGTCGTCTCCCACGGGAATGCCATCAGGCACACCGGCGAAGGCGGTGTTGGCCGGTATCTTGATACCCAGGCCCATAGTACCCTGCACGTCCACGTAGAACCCTAGGGTGGTGGTGTCGATATCCGCCGAGAACTGGAACATGTCTATGCTCTCTATGGTGGCATCATCAGGGTCGCCCTGGAATGCACTCCATTCGCCGAGCAAACCATCCGCAACGAGATATGTGGTGTTCACCGCGTCCACGTAGGAGCGGGAGATGGCGTCGGTGTCTATGGAATATGTGCCGTCGCTGGTGGAAAGAGACTCGATGGTGAGGACTATCGCCTCTCCGGAGCCTGCGCCAGACAGGGTGATGGCTACGTAGATGTCGTTGGGAACACCCACGGCTAGAACCACCCCTATGGTGACAGGGACGAGGCTGGACCCGGGGGCTGCGGTTATTCCAAGCTGTCCCACCAATCCTGCGCTGTCGTATATCCTCACGTCCTGTATATCCGCTAGTATTATGCTGCTCTCGGAAAGATCGATCCTCACGTTCACGTCGTTCACCGTCAGCCCGTTCCCCCGTGTCTCCAGGTCGGCCTGTGCCATCTCGGTGGTCACGCCATCCGATAGTACGTAGGGCGCAGTGGATGTGAGATTCGCCGTCACCGTTCCCCTGGTCGTGGCGCCAAGATCGCCCGATATAATGTAGTCAAAGAGGTCCTGGTCGGTGGTGTTGTCGGCTGTGTTGAGCACGATAAGTACATCGTTCGAGCCTCCTACCTCCGATATGTTAGCCTGTATCACCATGGATCCAGGGGATGAGGCGTTGATGACCACCACGGCCTCGCTGCCTGTGTCGGCCCATGCGTTCCAGTCGTCCGTCGTGGTCGGGGCCATGCTGTATATGATGGCGCTGGATACGTTGCCATCGAAGCCCCATGCCTCTATCATATAGTCGGCGCCTATGCCGTTCACATGCAGTCCGCCGGTGCTGTCTGGATCAACATAATAGCCTGTTGTGGGGTCTTTGTCGCTGTCTATGAACACGCGGTACGTATCCCCGTTATTCGGATCGTTGTTGTCGCCGA
>DAOVJP010000244.1 GCA_030673205.1 Thermoplasmata archaeon | reverse complement strand
TGCGATAAACATCAAATTCAATAGCCTGTTCACGGAAGAGAACCTATCGAAGCTGCCTGACGACGACACACAGATCGTCGTCATCTGCTATACCGGACACACAGCAAGCCAGGCCACTGCGCTCCTGAACATCAACGGTTTCAACGCCACCGCCCTCAAATGGGGCATGACCGGCTGGACCACGAACACCACGGTGGCTCCCAAATATTACGACAGGGGAGTGGCATGTAAGAACTATCCCGTGATCGTTGGAGATGTTGAAGGCACATTGGATGCTGCAACAGTGGTGGGCAAGACCGATGAGGAGGTACTCTTGGATGCCACAATGGGCTATCTTAGTGGAGGAGCCAGGTTCATCAAGGCCCCGGACCTCTATGCACTGCTTGATGACGATAATGCGAGCAACGATCCGTTCATACTCAGCCTGCGAGGAGCCACTGATTACGCTGCCGGACACATTCCTGGCGCGATCAACATCGGCTTCAAGAGCCTGTTCTCAGTGGAGAATCTCTCATTGCTGCCCGATGACGACACCCCGATCGTGGTGGTCTGCTACACCGGACAGACGGCCAGCCAGGCCACTGCCCTGCTTAACGTGCTCGGGTACAATGCCTCCACCCTTTCCCATGGGATGTGTTCGTGGAACGGCACCGCCGCCTCCAAATGCTTCGACGCTGCCACCAACCAGAACTCCTATTCCACTGTGGCGGGCGGCACCCGTGGATGCGGGGACGATACCGGAGGAAGCGCCGGAACATATACGGCCAGTTCAGATGAACGGGAGATACTCAGGCAGGCCGCCGAGCGATATGCAAACGAAGCAACGCTGACCATCACAGCCGAGGCAGTATACAACAATCTCAACGATGGATACACCGCTAACGATCCGTTCATACTGAGTGTGCGAGGCGCTGAACACTACAACAACGGTCACATACCTGGGGCCGTCAACATAGGCACAGAGGTCTTGCTCGAAGAAGATAACCTGGCTCTGCTGCCTACCGATAAGCAGATAGTTGTCTACTGTTATACGGGACAGGGAGCGGGGCATGTATCCGCCATGCTGAACATCAACGGATTCGATGTCATATCCCTCCAGTACGGGATGTGCTCTTGGACCGATGACCCTGCTATCCATATGGACAAGTGCTACACCTCGGCAGGTGACTACCAGATCTATGTGGGCGAAGACCAGGGAGATTGGGTGTAGAGAAACAAAATGAGCGATAAGGATAAATAATGTGTAGGAGGAAAAAAGATGCCAATGAAGCTGTTAGTAGTGGGTGGTGTCGCTGGCGGAGCGAGTACAGTGACACGGGCTCGTCGGTTGAATGAAGAGGCAGAGATAATATTGTTCGAGAGAGGCGAATACATCTCTTTCGCAAACTGCGGCCTACCGTATTACATCGGCGATGAGATCAAGGACCGTGGCGACCTGCTTGTGACCACAGTAGACCTGCTGGAAGACCGGTTCAATATCGATGTGCGGGTGTTCAACGATGTTGTGGACATAGACAAGGAAAAGAAAGAGGTGACCGTGAAGAAGGTCAAGACCGGCGAGACATACACGGAGAGCTACGACAAACTAGTGCTTTGCCCTGGCGGCCAGCCCATCAAACCACCGCTGGAAGGAATAGACCTGGACACGGTGTTCACTCTGTGGACCATACCTGACTCTGACAGGATCAAATCCTATGTGGAAGAAAAACAGCCCACGTCTGCGGTTGTGATAGGCGGCGGTTTCATAGGACTGGAGATGGCCGAGAACCTGAAGATGATGGGAATGGATGTAACGGTCGTGGAGATGTTGGATCAGGTCATGCCCCCTCTGGATTATGAGATGGTCTCCCTGGTGCACACACATATCGTCGACCATGGGGTCCGCCTCCACCTCTCTGATGCGGTGAGCGCTTTCCACAAGAAGGACGGAAAGACCATAGTGGTAACAAAGAGCGGGGCGGAAATAGAGTGCGACATGGTCATCCTGTCCATTGGTGTAAGGCCTAACAACATGCTCGCGAAGAAAGCAGGGATCGATCTGGGAGAGCGCGGAGGGATAAAGACCGATGAGCACATGCTCACATCCGACCCCCACATATATGCTGCAGGCGACGTGGTAGAGGTGACGGATCTCGTTTCCGGGAAGCCTTCCATGATGCCACTGGCGGGCCCTGCGAACAAACAAGGCCGCATCGTTGCTGACAATATATTTGGCCATAAGCCTATCTTCAAAGGCACCCAGGCCTCGGCGGTTGTCAAGGTGTTCGACATGACGGTGGCGCTCACAGGGAACAATGAAAAGACGCTGAAGCGGAATGGCATGCCCTATCTTGTCTCATATACACAATCCGCATCCCACGCATCCTACTACCCCGGCGCCCAGATGATGAACATCAAGTTGCTGTTCGCCCCCGACGACGGAAAGGTCCTGGGAGCACAGATAGTCGGCATGTCCGGTGCAGACAAGCGTATCGATGTTCTTGCCACAGCCATACGAGCAGGCATGACGGTCTACGATCTTGAAGAACTGGAGCTGGCATATGCCCCTCCCTATTCCTCGGCCAAGGATCCCGTGAACATGGCTGGTTTCGTTGCCAGCAACCTGCTCAGAGGGGATGTGAAGAACGTCTACTGGAACGAGGTGGATCAGCTCAACAATGGAGAAGTGATGCTCGACATAGGGACAGATGAAGAGATGGAGATGCATGGGACCATCAGGGACGCCGTGCACATTCCGTTGAACGAACTGAGGGGCAGATTGTCCGAACTGGACAAGAGCAAGGAGTATATCACATACTGTGCTGTTGGCCTGCGCGGATATATCGCATATCGGATGCTCGTGCAGCATGGGTTCAAGGTCAGGAACTTAAGTGGAGGATCTAGAATATACTATGCTCCAAAAGCGGACCTCACCTTGCCTCCTTCGGAAGAGCAGGTTGTTGAGGGAATAGGGGATGGATGTCTCCAGAACTTCGACATAGAGGTCAACGCCTGCGGCATACCCTGCCCCGGACCCATAGTCAAACTCTCCAAAGCGATGAAAACAATGCAGGACGGCCAGATCCTGAAGATCACAGCATCGGACGTCGGCTTCTCCAAAGATGTACCGGGCTG
>DAOVJP010000407.1 GCA_030673205.1 Thermoplasmata archaeon | reverse complement strand
GATTTCTGTGCCTCGGATGATGTGGTGGGCATAGATGGTACCATGGAGATATTGGTGCCGCAGTTCGATCGGGCAGGGGTGGATGTGAAACGCCCGACCAAGGAGGGTCTAGCCAAGGTGGTCCAGAACCTGTCCGAGATGGAGATAATGATCAAATCCCCCGAAGAGGTGGAAGAGTGCAGGGTAAACCGCATGGGCTGGGTGGAGAAGATAGTGGAATAGAGATAGGCATAGTAGAGTGTAGTAAGGATAGACATAATAGGGTGGAGTAGCATAGTAGGGCAACATAGTGGAGTAATAACATGGAACAAGAGGTGAAGAAGAAGGTACTGTTGCTCGGCGACGCCGCCGTGGGGAAGACCAGCCTCGTACGGCGTTTCGTAAAGGACAAGTTCGATGACAAGTACATAACCACAATAGGCGCAAAGGTCTCGAAAAAGGAGATAGGGTTCAAGGGGAAGGGGGGCGAGCCGCTCATCTTCTCCCTCTTGCTATGGGACATGCTTGGACAGCATGGCTACGATGGCATCCAGAAGGCCAGTTTCGCAGGAGCGGACGGGGCGCTGTTGATATGCGACCTATCCCGGGCGGATACGGTGAAGAACCTGGAATCCTATTGGATACCAAAGATGGAGGAGGTGGTGGGCAAGGTACCAGTGGTAATATTGGCCAACAAAGAAGACCTTCCCAACAGGGAAGTGAGTCATCAGGACCTTCTGGACATATCCTCCCGATTGAACACAACGTTCTTCCTCACCAGCGCCAAGACCGGCAGGAACGTCAACACCGCGTTCTACAAGGTCTCTTTTGCCCTCCTCACCGCCATGAGGATCGAGGCGGAACTAGGAGAGGATGAGAAGCCCAAATACGTCCCCCAGATAACGGAGAAGGATTCGTATACGGCTGTGGAGGTGGCGGATATGATAATGACGGATTTCTGTGCCTCGGATGATGTGGTGGGCATAGATGGTACCATGGAGATATTGGTGCCGCAGTTCGATCGGGCAGGGGTGGATGTGAGGCGTCCGACCAAGAAGGGTCTGGCCAAGGTGGTCCAGAACCTGTCCGAGATGGAGATGATGATCAAATCCCCCGAAGAGGTGGAAAAGAGCAAGGTAAAGCGCACGGGGTGGGTAGAGAAGATAGTGTAGAAAGTACGCCTACACAACACGACCCACTGTGAGAAGTTTTTATATACTAGAAACCCCTTATTGGTCTGACACTTTGTCAGACAACGGATGGGACATATATGAGCAGTGAAATAACAACTTTGATGAACAAGGTGCGAGATAGTGGAATGAGCTTGACAGAATACCTAGCAGCTACTTTTTCGGATGACGGATTGGATGAACTTCAGAGTGTCGTTAACAGCGAAATCGCTGTCAGACAACCTTCGATCGACGAGTTCAGAACAACATATGAAAGACCAGCAGAAATAGACGTTTCTTCGATGAGCCCTGAAGAGTTGGATGCTCTAGAGGCGACGGTCAACGAGCAACTTGCCTTCTACAGGGCAGGGATGACCGAGATAGATGTACTATCTACCGATCTCGTATCTGAACCCAGTATGGTGGCGGCATAGTCGCCACCTTCTCTTTCGCATCTGGTGGCACAGAACCTTGAATGTGCCTAATTGGTGGGTTATCGTACTTTCTGATATATTCGCTCTCGGCTGTTCACAACGTTGAACATGTCTTTTGCT
>DAOVJP010000081.1 GCA_030673205.1 Thermoplasmata archaeon | reverse complement strand
TTTTGTCCGGAGGAAGGGTTACGGAGAGGGGTGAAATGTATATCTGGGTGGTCTTCATCGCTTCCCTCCCTTTGCCGTCCTTGAGCGTCAGGCTCACTGTCCTTGTGCCCGGTTGGGAATAGAAATGCGTCACTCTCTCCCCATTTGCCGTGGCACCATCCCCGAAATTCCAAGCGTAATCCGTTATCGTTCCTGTGGAGTCGGCGGCGGAGAGCTCCAACAGCTCTCCCGCGACGGCGGACTCCGGGGCCTCTATAACGGGTACCGGGGGGCCAGTTGGGTCGTACAAAAAGGTATACCACCCCGCAAGAACGAGGGTGGCCACTAATAGCAATGCGATGATGACCCCGCCCTTTCTTCCATGTCCTTTCACCGGTGGCTTCTCTGATTTGTCCTCTTCATCCTCTTCATCCTCGCCTCTTCCTTCTTTTTCTTCCTCTCCCCTCCTACGTCCACTGTCATCCCTCTCTCTTCCACCATCGCCCCTCCCCTGCCCACTATCATCCCTTTCATCGCCATCAACTCCCCCCTTCTCCTTCGCTTGTTCTTTCGCCCCCGTCGCCGCGGCCTTCTTATCCTTTGCCTTCTTCTTTCTCTTGGGTGCTCTCTTAGGCACTTCTTCGGGTTTCTCCTCATCTTCGGCGATGGAAATAAGATCTCTCTCCTCTGCCAATACCACCTCTTCTCTATCTTCCCCTGACCGGTCTTCCTCTTCCTCCTCCGGTTCTATCTCGGTCTGACCTACGACTATGGATATCTCTTCATCAGGGTCCGGAGCCTCGTCCTCCTCACCAACAACGATGAGAACCTCCTCTTGTCCCTTCTCTCCCCCTCTCTTTCTATCCCCCATGCTCCCCTTCTCTCCCCTCTCATCTATCTCCTCTTCCCCTTCGTCCCCCCCGATCTCTATCTGGATATTCTCCTTAGCCATTAGAGCATTCCCCGCCGAGGCCTTCCAGGCGTTCAGCCACCATCCTCACACGCTCCATACCCTTCTGAATATTCTCAAGGGAATTGGCATAGGAGAATCGTATATGTCCTTCACCCAGGGGGCCAAAGGCAGACCCAGGGGTCGATATCACTCCCCCCTTCATTAGCTCCATGGCCATGGAATTGGATGACATGTCGAAACTGAAGTTGGGGAAGGCGTAGAAAGCCCCCTCAGGCTTGACACATGTGAACCCTGGGATGGAGCTCAATTCGGATACCACGGCGTTCCTTCTCTCCCGGAACTTCTCCTTCATCTCCCTCACCTGGTCCTGGGGGCCCGTGAGTGCAGCCAACGCGGCGTACTGGGTGGGCGATGGCGGGCAGGCGATGGTATAGTATGAGAATTTGGATAGTTCACGTATCAACTCCTCGCTGGCAGCCATGTATCCCAACCTCCAACCGGTCATGGCATACGTCTTGGAGAATGAGTTTACATAGACATGCTCCTCCAATGTTCCTAGGAAAGAACGGTGAGGCTGCTCGTAGACAACCTCGTCATAGACCTCATCGGAGATCACCACCAGATGGCTATCGTTGGCCAGGTCGCTTATCATCCGGATCTCATCCTCCGGAAAGACCGCGCCGGTGGGGTTGGAAGGCGAGTTGACTATTATACCTCGAGTAGAGGGGTTGATGAGGGACTGGAGCTCTTCCTGCTCAGGTAGGAAATCGTTCTCATGCCGAAGAGAATAGCGGACTGGCTTTGCTCCTGCCAGACGAACGTGGGGTTCGTAGAGAACGAAACCGGGGTCGGGGATGAGCACCTCGTGCCCCCCTTCAAATAGGCCCTGGCAGGCGGTCATCAACCCCTCCGTGGCGCTTACTGTGACCAGGATATTCTTCATTTCCACGTCGTCCCTCCATCGATGTAGCCGCTCGGCCAGAGCCTCCCTAAGTTCCACGAGTCCCATGGTGGAGCCATATTTGTTATGGCCGTCATCCAATGCCTTCTTGAAGGCATCTATGGCATGTTGCGGGGGCTGGAAATCCGGCTCGCCAAGTCCCAACATGATCGAGTCCTTGTCAGCCATCTCGAACATCTTGCGTATACCTGAAAGCTCAATGTGCTTCACTCTATTAGCCACTCTCATATGTTTCCCGGACAGGAGAAGGCATCCGGCCTCTTGAAACCTTCGCTATGTTCCTTCATGGTAGTTATATGCGGTAATTACATGACTCGCTGTATGCCAACAGCACGAGGTTGTTGTCGTGCCTAGATATGTAAATGTAAATGGCATAGGATCATGTTGTAAATGGCATAGGATCATGTTGTAAATGGCATAGGATCATGTCCAGATATGCAGGCGTAAAAGAACATAGGATCATGCCTGGATATGCAGGCGTAAAAGAACATAGGATCATGCCTGGATATACGGATGTAGAAGGCGCAAGAAATATCCAGAGAAACAAACTTTCTCCCAAAGCTCCAAAACTATTTATCAAACCAGAAACATATAGGGGTCATGGAGGTCCGTAGAATGTCGCGATATCCCCTCCGAGCTCTTGCTATCGTTCTAATACTCCTGGTTTCGTCCAGCCTTATCTTATCCCTCCCCTCGATGACATCTTCCCAGGAAGAGTATTATGGGAATTACGATGGCTGGTGGAACAAGAGTTGGGAGAAGAGGATACCTGTGGTCCTGACAGAGCCAGATGGGATAGCTCAACCATCCTTCGTCATCGACCTGTGGATGGACTTCTCAAGATACGATGTGGTCAACGCCACTAACGAGATCAGAGTGACATACTACGATAATGGAACGGGGGAGGAAGCAGAGCGCCCAGTTCAGGTGGCTGCACCCCGCTGCAACGAGACAAGATGCTTCGAGACCAGGGTGCTCTTTCTTACCAAGGATATGGCCGCATATGAGAGTCAGACATACTACATCTATTTCGAGAATCAAAACGCGAGCACACCCTCGGAACTCCACACGAACTTCAACCCCGAGATGATCAAGAATAGACTGATGGACCCCGTATACGAGAACAACAATTACGATCTGAACGGCCCCACGGCCATGGAAGTGGACGATGAGGGAAAGATATACATTGTTGATAGGGGGAATCATCGTGTGCAGATATTCGACCGAGATGGGGAATATCTCAATACCCTGGGCATATCCCGGGAAAGCGGGGCTGATGACCTTTCCTTCTCCTATCCGACCGGGATAGCCGTTGCTGATGGAAAGATATATGTTGCGGATACCAACAATCACCGCGTCCAGATATTCGGGACGGGCGGGAATTATCTGCATACCATAGGGATCACGGGGGAAACGGGGGATGACAACGCAAGTTTGGACAGTCCCAAGGGAGTGGCTGTTGGTGACGATGGAAAGATATATGTTGCGGATTGCGGCAACCAGAGGATACAGGTTTTCGACGGCCCAGAGGATGACGTATCGGATCTCACCATTGGGATAACTGGGGAGAGCGGGACGAGCAACTCGATGTTCAACCTACCATACGGCATCGCTCTGGGGGCCGAGAAGATATATGTGAGCGATTCGGCGAACCACCGGGTACAGATATTCGAGATGAATGGAACATGGACCGCCACCATAGGGCAGACCGGGGATCTGGGAAGCACGAACGCCCATCTGTTCTATCCATATGACATAGATGTTGGCGAAAACGAAAAGATATATGTTGTAGATCATAAGAACCACCGGGTACAGATATTCGACCCCGACGGCTCTTATTCGGACACGATAGGGATCGCCGGCGAGTTCGGATCGGGAAACGAGTACCTGAACAACCCCACTGGCATCGCAGTATCGGGCGAGAGGATATTCGTGGCCGACAACGGCAACAACAGGATACAGATATTCGAAATGGATGGGAGCTACGTCCAATCCATAGGCTCCGGGACGGGGGCTTTCTCAACCCCCACTGATTTCAACGACCCACGGGACGTCGCTGTGGGCTCTGACGGTAGGATATTCGTGGCGGATAGGAAACAGCATAGGATCCAGATATTCGACTCGAACTACACATATCTCCAGACCATAGGAACCGCCGGGGAGAGCGGGGATCAGCATACCCACCTGAGCGGACCGTACGATGTGGACATAGGCCTTGATAAGATAGCGGTGGCCGACTCCAACAACAACAGGATACAACTCTTCGATCTGGACGGGACATACATCGAAACACTAACTGGCACCGGGGACGAACAGTTCATCTACCCATGCGGTGTCAAGATAGACGATACAAACAGCAAGATATACGTGGCAGACACCTATTCCGAGAGAGTGCAGATATACGATTTCCAGTTGAACTACCTGGACACGATAACGGGGGCCGATCCCAGATACACGGATACAGGGATGCCCGAGGGCAACATCACGTTCAAACATCCCTATGATGTCGAGATAGGTCCGAACGGACTGATATATGTGTTGGACACAGACCACCAGTGCATACAGGTGTTCTATCCGAACAATCACAGCTACAGCCACACCATAGAAGGGAGCACCTGGAATGTGGCGGGAGAATTATGGGAGGGGGAGCTGAAATGGGCGTGCGGGTTCGATATTGTGGGGAATGAGATATACCTCGCAGACACATACAACCACCGCCTTCGCATGATCAACATAGACGGGGAGTACGTAGGGAACATAGGCTGCAATTGCACCAGCGGCTCGGAGAGCAAACATTTCAGCAGACCCAGGGGCGTGAGCGTCGGGCCCAACGGAAACATATATGTGGCGGATGCCGACAACAATAGGATACAGATATTCGACCAGAACGGCCTATTTCTCAAGTCGCTCAGCACGACTGGACTGGCCCTATTCGACAACGAACACCTCAACAACCCCGATGATGCGACACTGGATGATTCCAACAACATCTACATTGTGGACACCTACAACCACCGCGTGCAGGTATACGACCCCCATGGAGACTACAAATTCACCCTGGGGAGCAGCACCCAGAGGGAGGCGGGCAGCGATAACGAGCACTTCTTCACCCCTTCCGGCATCTCGGTGGGAAATAACAGGATATACGTGGCGGACAAAGGGAACGCCCGCATACAGATATTCTCTATGGGCGGCCAGTACATAGACACGCTGGCCATTGACTGTTATGCCGTGGAGATAGGACCGACCGGAAACATATATGTCGCGGATTCTCCCGACCATTGTATCCACATCTACAGCTCTTCTGGGGACGCCATTGGTGTTCTCGGAACAAATGGGGAATCGGGGAACGACAACGCACACCTCAACTTTCCTACGGGGGTGGGGGTGGGGAATGACGGAAAGGTCTATGTTGCGGACAGCATGAACCACAGGGTGATAGTGTACAATGACATAGCTGACCATATAGCTGATGCGGTGATCGGCGAAGTCGGTGTTGTGGGCTCTGACGCAAATCACTTCAACAGCCCAAATAGTGTTACATGTTGGAACGATAAGATATATGTGGCAGATTCCGGGAACCAACGCATCCAGGTATTCGATCCCTTGGGGGTGTATCTCCAAACCATAGGCGCCACTGGAAAGACTGGCTCGGACAACCTTCATTTCAAAACTCCCAACGGGGTGGCTGTTGGATGCGATGGAAAGATATACATCGCGGACAGGGACAACCACCGCGTGGTCAAGATAACGAATGTGGAGCTGCAGCAGATGCCAGTAGAAAGTGTTCCTCTCCTTCCCGACGACACCTCTCCCCCCAATGAGATAGAGGATCTGACCATTCCCAATGTCGGGACGAATTCCGTGGACCTCACATGGACCGCAGTGGGAGATGACAACGCCAATGGCACAGCCACCTGTTATGAGGTAGGCTATTCCACGACAAAAATAACGGACATAGACGGACAGAACGTGCACCTGGCGGCACAGACCCTCGTCCCAAAGGCCGCGGGAGAGACGGAGGCTGTCACGATCACTAGCCTGGTAGAGAACACCGAATATTGGTTCATTGTCGTGGTCTATGACGAAGAAGGGAATTTCAACTCTTCCAATGTGCCCTCGGCCACCACTGCCCAGAGTGGCGGGAAGGAGGAGGAGAACACAAGCGCTGAATATGGAGGGACCATTACCTTGGAACACACGTCTGTGGACATACCCTCCGGGGCGCTCGCAGAGGACACACCGATATCTATAGAGAGGGAGATAGTGGACCCCTCCAACCTAGACCTCGGACCCAACAGAAGCCTGGCTAGTGACATATATGTCTTCGGACCGGAAGGAACTGTCTTCGGCGAGCCAGTAGCCATAACCATACCCTATAGCCCCGCGGCTATACCGGAGGGATGGAACATAGGGATATACGGCTGGAACATTGATGGACAGACAGGTTGGAGCCCGGCAGGGCTCCTTGAGGAACAGGAAGTGAACAGCGCAAGCAGCCAGATCACCACACATGTCGATCATTTCAGCCGCTATGCGGTGTTGGCCACGACAGATAGCTCGGCCCCCTCTCCCACGCCT
>DAOVJP010000060.1 GCA_030673205.1 Thermoplasmata archaeon | reverse complement strand
CCGGACCCGTTTGTCCACTTCGGCACCGTCCACCCCTGCGGCCATGGAATCTATTGCCTCCGCCTGCGCTTCATGTACCAACTCGTACATCTCCCGCTGCTCCTTGCTCGCCTTTCCGAGGTAATATGTCCTTGTGATGTCCGAGCTGTAGCGCTTGTAGTAGCATCCGAAGTCGAGAAGCACGGTCTCTTTCTTCCTGGCCACAGCATCTCCTGCCAGATAATGTGGTTCGGCGCTATTGGGGCCGAAGGACGATATGGGGGAGAAGGAGTTTCCGGAGGCTCCCTGTTTTTGCATGGTGTATGTCAGCTCTGCAGCCAGCTCATATTCCTTGACGCCAGCGGATATGCTCTCCACTATCTGTTCGGCGGCCATGCTGGCCATCTTGCATGCCTTTCGCGTAGCCTCTATCTCAATGCGATCCTTCACCAGCCGGGTGGTGATCACGGCCTCGGACACATCCACGAGTTCCGTCTTGGGCAAGGCCTTCTGCAGTTTTTTGAAGGTGGAATGGGTGAGTTCTCTTGAGTGTACACCTATTCTCTTGGCCTTCCCGACGACCTTCTTCAGGTTCTTCTCCCAATCCTCTTTCCCATCATTCAATAATAGTTCCATGCCGCTCTTCCTGGCGGTGGTCTCTTCTAGGATCGAGGTCACCATGGTGCCGGAGCCGTCCGGGAGAACAATGGCCGTGGAGTTCTCGAAAACTCCTTCCGTAACTCCGGAGACATAGAAGAAGCCCAGGTCCACATGGGGCTCTACGGCATTGGCGAACAAGAGCATGTCCACATTCTTCGTCCCTTCCTCTTCGATGGCCTGGAACAGGCGCTGTATCCTCTTTTCCCGAATCTTCGCATCCATCTAGATCGCCTCTGTGACAATATCGAACGTGGCATTGGCGGGTAACGATTTAATACTATGCGCGGGCTAGGTCCCGCCGGAGCGCCGTACATGGGCAAACACCAGAGGATACGTAGGAAGAAAGAGGCCAGGTCCATCGCCAGGGAGAGGATAGCCATATTATATTCTCTGGCAGAGGAGGCGGCTTTACAGGGTGAAGAGACTAGGGCCAAACGCTACATATCCCTTCTAAGAAAAATAGGCATGAGATACAACGTTTCCATACCCAAGAAGCACAAGGTCACCACATGTAGAAGATGCAACGCATTCCTCATATCCGGCAAGACCGCCAAGATACGCCTGGACAAGAAGAAACTGATAGTGGAATGCCTCGGCTGTGGATATGTGCGCCGCTTCCCTTACACGGAGAGAACCAAAACGGATAGAGGACGAGGTGTGGATGGTAGGGGAGGTAGCAGGGCGAATGAAGAAGGCGGAAAGAGCAGTGACCAAAGGGGGAATTAGATGAGAAAGAAGGACGACGATACACCCATATTACGGATAGGCAAGAACGGACTCACTCCAGAGTTCGTGGCAGAGGCCAAGGAGCAGTTGAAGAGGATGAAGGTGCTCAAGGTCAAACTGCCACGGGGCCTCGAACAAGAGGAACGAAAGGCATTGGCAGAGGAACTGGCAGAAAGAACAAGATCAATATTGGCCGACAGAAGGGGGAACACGGCGATCCTAAGGCGGAGATAAGTTCTCACGAGTCTCGTTCGCTGTTTGTGTCTCCTCCGTAACCTCCAATTCTGTACCTTCCGCGGGGGGCTCCCCAGGTTCTCTCTTTTCGACCACTTGCTGCTCCACTTCCGGTTCTGTTCGGTCTCCGCCCCCCTTAGGCTTTTCTTTCTCTTCGCCCCCTTTTTCCTCACTCCCTTCTTCTCTTTCCTTTCCTTTCTCTTCCCCGTTCTCTCCTTCACTCCCGCTCTCTTCTCCTTCTTCCTTACCCCATCCCTCTCCGTCCTCTTCTTCCTTGGAAGCGAACGCTCTGTACAGGGAAAAGAGGAATACGACCAATAGGACAGCTATGG
The DNA here is from genome assembly GCA_030673205.1 of Thermoplasmata archaeon. Taxonomy (GTDB): domain Archaea; phylum Thermoplasmatota; class Thermoplasmata; order JAGHBH01; family JAGHBH01; genus DAOVJP01. Next base: position 5,703 of record DAOVJP010000060.1, on the reverse strand, counting down.
CGACCACCAGCCCGGTGATAGGCACCTCCCCCTCGGGTTCTGACAAAATGTCGACGGGGGTGGAGAAATGGTTGTTGTGCAGGTCTATGCGTGCGCCTTCAAATGCGGTTTCCGGGTCAACGGACACGTATATCTCTATGTGGCAGTCTTCCTGGCTCGTGCCCACCGGGAGCAATATTATCACATCTACAGTGGTGTCAGCTGGTATCGTCGCGCTCATTCTGGTCTCGGTCATGTCGGTCTGGGCTAGGAAGGTGACGTTCTCCACCGGATACCACCAGTTGTTGGTCACGTTCACCACAACCTCTATAGTCCCTCCGGAGGGCACGGTGGTGGTGGAGGGGCGAATATAGTTTATCTTCAGGTCTGGCCCGGCATCCAAGTATATGTGTATTGGCTGATCAAGATAGCTCATGTTGAGCGGTTCCAGGACGAACTCGTTATATGATGTGTAGACGCCAGTGTCATAGCTAGCGTTTATCGTATAACGGCCGTATGTCTCCGAGCCGTCGCGGTCCATCTTGTAGGCTAGGAGACCTGTGGGGTCGTTGAGATATATGCTTCCCTGGAGGTTTGTGGACAGCGGCTCACGTCCCGTCTCGGGGATATATATCTGAGAGTTGCTCTGGGGCGTTCCATCTCCGCGGTATACTATGCACTGGATATGGCTCTCGAAGAGTATGGGGGTACAGTTGGCGCCGAGGCCGGAGAGATCGTTGCTGCCCGTGGTATCCTGGTGCAATCTGGAATTGTTGCCCAGGATGCCATATTCCACGCTGCCTCCAAGGTCGTTGTCGGAGATATCGGCCACCCCTCTGTACAAATAGACCCCCCATTCATTGTCCCTCAACACGTTGTTCCGTATTCTGGATATGAGGATTGATGGGTCGGATAGGTCCAAAACGTCTATGCCGGGGGACTCCATGAATACGATGCCCATCTGGGCGCCTTCAATGGTGCATCTAGACACGTCGATGAGGGAATTGTAACACCCTATTCCGTGGGTTCTTTCTCCCTCTCCAGATATGTTGGTATCTCTCACCACGGATGTTTGGTATGGGTATGCCATGGATGGGGCGAAGGTCAGAGCGCCGCCTGTGTCATTGAGGAAGGTGCAATTCTCCATGAGAAATGAGCTGGAGTTGGAGTATACTGTCGTTTCAGGGATATAGAGGAGGCCGCCTGTGGAGTTGTAGGGGATTCCTCCGTTATTGAACTCACAGCGGTTCATTTCGATTTTGGCGGGGTAACCCGTGTCCAATACCTCAAAAAGATAGTGCTGCCCCTCTTCCACATCGAAGATCACATCGTCTAGAAAAGCTGTTTGCCCCTGGACCCCCATGAGGCAGCTGGGAGAATAGGTGTTGTTCCTGAACAAGATGTGTGTGTTCTCTATCTTCATACGGGAGCCGTTGGCGAAATTGAACTCCCATCCTATGGTGATGTTGCAGTCGCTGGCATTGAACTCGCCAGAGAATATGATCATATTCCACAGCGTATGTGCGGGGCAACCGATATCGGTGTGCTCCAACGTTATACTCCCCTCCGAGGTCAACAGGGTGTTGTTGCCCACAAAATGCAGCGTAGAACGGGAGGAGAGCATTTGGGCGCTGTCCGCGATGTTCAAGCTCCCATTGAAGGTTATATCAGAATCGTAGGCATCCAATATCGCGTTCTCTCCCAGGCGGACATCTCCCTGGAAGAAAACGGTGGACCCCGTTATGTTGAGGGTGGTGTTGATGACGGTGGTGTTCCCTGCTATATCCGCCGAGAGCTCGTTCTCTATCAAGGTATTATTTTGAACGAGCCAATCCCCGCCTGTGGGGGGAGGATCGCCTGTTATACTGGCTTCTCCCGAGAAAATCGCCATATTCAGGGCCAGGCTGGAGGTGATTATGAAGGCAGCTAGCAGGACGGCGGAGAGTCTGGGGTGGAAAGCCATCATGGGTATCATGGAAAAAGGAACAGGCAGGTGCCTATTAAACTCTTTGTTAAACGTAACTACCTTCTATCGCCCTCTAAAACTCTGGCCACAGGCGTTGTTGCCGGCGTCGTTGTCACTGCTCTTGGGGGCGTCCGCAGATGGCCCGTTCATCGCCATCTATGAATATGTCCATTTCCGGGTGCTCTTCTTTGAACTGCTCCACCTTTCTCTTCAGTTCTTCCATGGTCATCTGGGGGTGTTCGTCCCACCGGAAAAGGATGTCTTTTACCATCGAGCAGCTCCTGTCGTGTCGTGTGGCTCTACCTATCGGTCATTCGATATATATCGTTTGCCGTTCCTGCACATCCCTGCTCTCTTATCAATCTTTTCCTCTTTATTGTCCAAGGACACCACGAATATCGCGGCACATACGACGACGGCGCCTAACATGCCGATGGCAGCCAAACGCTCCCCAAGAAAGATGAAGGCCAGTGTCATTGCGGTGACGACCTCGAACGTGAGGAAGACGGCCGATACCACGGCGGGAACATGTTTCACGCCCCGTGCGTATAGGAAATAGGCGGCCAGGGTTCCTCCGAGGGCTGTATAGAGCACTATGCACACTCCTGCAAGCAGTTGATCGGAGGGGAAGGCCGAAGGGGCGGAGGCAAGCCGATAGAGGCTGTAGGGAATGGAGATGAGGAATGTGGCCAGAAGCATCCCCGCGGTTATGTCCAGCGGGTCCCTCCCGCTGTCCACCAACTTCTTGTTCTCTATGATGTAGAAGGCCCAGACCATGGCAGCGGCCACCTGGAATGCATCTCCCGAGCGGCTGCCCCCTGTGAGGTTTCCCAGGTCGCCTTCCGTGGTGAGAAGGAATATGCCCACGAGAGCCAGCACTATGGCTCCAGCTACCCGCTTGGAAAGCCGTTCTTTCAACATATATACGCCCAGGGCCGCCACGAAGACCACGTTCATGTTTATCAGCAAAGAGGCTTTCGACGCGCTCGTATAGAGAAGGCCATGGTACTGTAGGACAAACGCCATGCCATTGAGCCCACCAACGATCCAGAAGGGCTTGTAGAACGCCACTCGAGCCAGCCTTTTCATGCCCCCGAACAAGAGTAGCAAGAATAGGCAGACCACAGCGGTCACGGAGAATCGCAACAACACGAGCCAGGAGGTGTCAATGCCTATGTTGATGCCATATTTTATGATGGGAAAGGATGCGCCCCACAGCAGGCCAGCGAGTATCAGTTCCGCCAGTCCCATCTTCCTCCATGCGGCCATGTGAGAGGAAAGGGGAAAGGGCGTATTCTATTTTTCCCACACATTCCTCCAGGTATCTCTTAGCACGGTCTATTCCACGCCACTGTTCGTCAGGTTGAAGGAGCAACTCCTCTCCTCTGGCATATGCCTATGTTTCATGAGGGTAGCCTTCCTCCTTCCTATTCCTATCTTATCGATCCGGAGGATGGTCTTGGCCGTGTGCCAGAGCGTGTGTCCCCCTATCGGTTTCACATTTCCGTTCTCTCCGGTGCTGTATACCTGGCTCGTGATCACGCATGGTATGCTCTTCTGGCGTGATAGTTTCAGCAGTTCCTGCATTCCCTCGGCGAGTATCCGTTTCTCGTCTATGTCGTTGCAGGAACCAAGCTCCAGCCGATAATATGTCGTTGCAGAGTCCACCACCACCAACCCCACCGGTGTCTTTCCACGGGCCAGTTTCACGGCCTTCTTTATCATCTCTTCTTGCTGTAGCAGGTTGTAGGGGCTGTACAAAAGGATGTTGGACAGCACGGACTCGAAGTCCTGGCCATCATCACACATCTGCCGCAGCCGCTCCAGGCTCACGCCCTCCGAGTCGATGTACACAACCTTCTTTCCCGAGCGGGCCACAGTGCGGGCCAGTTGGAGGCACAGGTTCGTCTTGCCAGTTCCGCCTTCTCCATATACCTCACTGAGAGTATCGTCATCGAATCCTCCTCCGAGGAGGTCATCAAGTGGCTGGCACAGCGTCGGAACGGGCATGGTAACAGGGTATCGTATGGGGGATATATAGGGATTTGGCGAGGAGGGATGGGAGAATGTGGGAGGTGGTGTCCTGTGGAGCAAGGTCGGGGGCGCCGCCGTCCGATAACCTCTTATCCCCTGCGGCCAATATCCCGCCAGGTGTAGGCCATGGTCGATGTTAGAGGTTTCAAAGGAATACGGTACAACACGGAGAAGATGAGCATACAGGATGTCATCACGCCCCCTTATGATATCATAAATGATGAGGAACGGGAGGGTTTCTATGAGAAGAGCCCCCACAACGCCATACGGCTCATATTGAACAGACCGGAAGAGGGGGACACGGAACAGAACAACCAGTACACCCGTGCCAGGGACACCATGCGCCAGTGGATGGAGGATGCTACCCTGGTAAGGGATGAACAGCCCGCTATCTACATCTATGAACAGGAGTTCGAGACCGAGGGCCAGCGTATCAAACGCATGGGTTTCATCGGCGCCGGCAAGCTCCACGAATACGAGGAGGGGGTGGTCATCCCACACGAACGCACACTATCCAGGGCCAAGGGCGACCGCTTCAACCTCACAACGACCACGGACACCACGTTCGGCCCGGTGTTCATGCTCTACCACGACCAGGAGATGAACATAGATCAAGCCCTCCGAGCGTATGCCGAGACCCGCCCCCCGACATACGAGGCCCTCGATCCTTTCGGCGTTACTAACAGAATGTGGGTGGTGAAGGACCAGGCCATATTGGACACCGTTCACAGCACCATGGAGGACAAGAAGCTCTATATCGCTGACGGCCACCACCGTTACGAGACGGCGCTCAACTACCGGAACAAGATGAGGGAGGGGGGTGGAGAAGGAGATTGGGACTATAGGATGATGATGTTCGTGAACATGAAAGCTCCCGGTCTCATAATACTCCCCACACACCGCTGGATAAAGGGCTTCCCATATGCGGACATCGACATAATGTTGGATGATTGTATGGACCTGTTCGAGGTACACCCGTTAGACATGACCCATGACGAGGCCTTCCGAGAGTTGGAGGCTCGGGGACGGCACCATTTTATGGTCTATGACGGGCGCTACCACATGCTTGAGCTCAAGGACGAGGCGCTGTTGGCAGAACATGGCGACAAGACAAAGAGCGATGCCTGGCGCGCCCTCGATGTGAGCATACTGCATCACCTCCTGCTGGAACATCACTTGGGGATCGACCAGGAGAACATCCAGGATCACATCAAATACACGCGGGACCGCAAGGAGGCGGTGGAACGGGTGGACAGCGAGGATTACGAGACGGCCATGATGATGGTCGCCCCTACGATGGAGGAGTTCATAGCCGTGGCGGATGCACGGGAGAAGATGCCGCAGAAATCAACGTATTTCTATCCGAAGCTCGTCACGGGATTGGTGTTCAACAAATTGGATGGCAATGCGCTCTGAGACATTGGTGGATATCAGAATCTGATCCATCGGAAAGGATAAGTTTTAAGTTCACCCTCATGTTCTCTCCCTGTGGTGTGTGGCAATGAGCGGCAAGGTGGGTAAAGGCTTCGGTTTTTGTCCAAAGGACATACTGATAATTCTGGTGGTGGGCATACTATCCGGCCTCTCATATCTTCTCACGGCTCCCCAATCCCTCGCCCCGGGGGTCCAGTATCGACTCTTCGCCTTCGCGGCGCCCACTCTTGGGATAGTACTGGGGAAATACCGTGGCGGTATAGCCGCAATGATCGCCGAGGCTACGTGGG
>DAOVJP010000383.1 GCA_030673205.1 Thermoplasmata archaeon | reverse complement strand
GATGAGCAGGACGTCGCTCTCCGCCAACGTCTCGATAATGGACGAGGTCACCCGCGCCATGAAGAACATGGTCAGGTACACCAGGGACATAAGATGGACGGAGGCGGAGAGGATAATATCATCTTATGATAACAATCTAATACTAGCACGGTACCTTACGCACATCAACCATCGGCTATCAGCACTGGCGAAAGAAAGGAGAGTGAGATAGATGACAGAGGGCAAGGATCCATCGGCAAACGCGACGAAGATACTGGAAAAAGAAGGGGTGAGATGGGTATATGTCCAGTTCATGGACCTGGTGGGCAGGACGAGGAGCGTCAGCTTTCCGGCAAAACACTTTTCCGAACCAGAAGGATGGGCCAGATCGATCACATTCGATGCCTCCTCCTGCGGCATGGGCAGCGTGAACTCTTCCGACATGAGATTGCAAATAGACCCCAGCACCATTCTTGTCTATCCGTGGACGCAGGACTCCCAGAAGACTGCTAGGGTTATAGCGAGGATAGTCACCAGGGACGGAGAGGTCAGCCATTTTGATTCCCGGGCAGCAGCCTTCAAGGCGGATGCCAGAGCAAAGAACATGGGATTTACCTCCATGGAATTGGGCCCGGAGATGGAGTTCTATCTTTTCCACAATATGCGGGAGGCGATGATGGAGAACGACCTCTGGCACCCAGGTGTCAAGAGGGGCATAGGCACCACGGCTCTGCTCCCCGAGATCCTGGAAGAATATGGGGAGGCCAAATATCCTCCGCGAGCAATGTCCGCCTATTTCCTTCCGGCGAGCAGAGACACCACAGTGGAATATCGCAACACATTGTGTGAACAGATGGACAAGATGGGTGTGGACATAAAATATCATCATCACGAGGGAGGCAGTCGCCAGGTGGAGGTCGAATTCTCCCCATTGGGCTCATCCGTGGAGACGGGGGAGGCGACATCCCTCTTCAAATATGCCAGCAGGATAGTGGCCAGGGAATATGGGTTGTTGCCTACGTTCATGCCTAAGCCTCTCACCGGCGATGCCGGGAGCGGCATGCATGTACACATACATCTGGGGAAGAACGGGGGGTCGGCGTTCCTGGATGACGATGATGACAAGCTGAGCCAAACCGGCCGATATTTCGTAGGTGGTGTACTCGATCACGTCAGAGAGATGTCCATTGTTCTCAATCCCATAGTGAACAGCTATCGCAGGCTCGTCCCCGGGTTCGAGGCCCCTCGATACGTGGTATGGGGGTATAGCAATCGTTCCAGCCTCATACGCGTCCCCCCGGCCAAGGGAGCAAAGATGGATGTGGAGATAAGGAACGGCGATGCCGCTGCCAATCCATACCTGCTGCTTGCCCTCGTAATGGAAGCGGGCCTGGAAGGTGTGAAGAAGAAAGAGGATCCAGGCGATCCGGTGGAGGAGAATGTGGACCGCCTTTCCCAGGATGAGATAAGGAAGAGGGGGATAGAGCAGTTGCCAGCGACATTGGGAGAAGCGATCTCCGAGGCCGAGAACAGCGAGTTCCTGGAGAGGGTACTGGGAAAGGACCCGCTACATGCCTTGTTAGAATACAAGAGAAAGGAGTGGCAGGGATATCTCGGGTACGCCACCCCATGGGAGATATTCCATTTCTTCGACGTGTAAATGGAGGAGGGGGGTCGTTCGGTGGCATAACAGCTTTGCCCTAGCACTCCCGCCAGCCATCTCTGTCGATCCTTTGTCCCTATATTATCGGGAGATAGCGCTCTAGCTCCCACTGGCTCACCGTGGTCCTGTAGTGATCCCACTCCTTGTTCTTGGAGTGTATGAAATGGCGCACAACATGCTCTCCAAGCGTGTCCCTGACAAGCTTGCTATCCTCCATCAGACTGAGTGCATGGCCTATGTTGGAGGGCAGGGTATGGATGTCCATCTT
>DAOVJP010000462.1 GCA_030673205.1 Thermoplasmata archaeon | reverse complement strand
GGAGTGATTATATCTGAATAAGTATCGTGCAGGATAGGGCCGCCGCTGGCTGGTATCTCTAGAAGTTGGATGTCCTTCAAGTGGTATGGTGGTTGGGCACCCCAACTACCCCACATACGGAGGTCATTTCCATAGAAAGAGACCGTTACATTCACAGTACCTGGTGTGGCGTGGAAGAACGTGTTCTCATCTGTCCACCACCATCCCCAATCATCTTCTATGGCCACAATCACATAGTAGTCTGCTTCCACGGTTATGTTCAGCTCGAACTCCACTGTCAGGTAGTTGTAGTATCCATCTCCTTCTGTGTCGATCACAGTTTGGTTGTGAGATACGAATGTGGATGGTGCCTCGAAATCCGTGTAGAGATAGGAGCTGGTCACATAGGTGGTCGTGTCCAATCCTGTCCAACCCAACATGATCGTTGCTTCCACGGTGTACGGGCCGTTCTTTCCAGAATTGTATATGGAGAATGCAGGGAAGTCTACTGAGATAGTCCAGTTGCCTGGAAGTATGTGATATTGGTATGCAACCTGTGTTACCACTGTTCCATTCGCATCTTCTAGCTGGGCGAATATTGTGTAGTTGCCTTCTGAGGTGCAGTTCACACTCATGTTGACCTGCAAATAGTCATATTTGAGGTTGGCATCAGTGTCCACACCCCAGTCCGAGAAGTAGGATGTGTCGTTGAAGCTTGCAGGAGGCAGGGACTCGAAATCTGTCCAGTTGTATGGAGAAGTGTAGTAATCAGTTCCAAAGTAATCGATCTGGTTATCATTTTGATACAAGCGTATCCAATCGATCCTGTATGGCCCGTCTCTTTGGGCACTGTTTATGGAGATGCCTGGCACCTGTATCTCCACAACTTGGATACCTGCGTTGAGATGATGTGTGTCCTGGACATATGCTATATTCCACCCTCCAGTATCATAAAGCCAGAACTCGAACATATAGTCTGCCTCGCTGTTCACATTCACCCGAACGCCAATGATGAGCCAATCATACAGGCCGTTCGCATTGTCGTCCTGGCCATTATCATAGAGATAGTCGTTGAAGCCAAAGGGTGGCTCGAACTCATCATGCATATGGAATGGTGTGGTGTATGGAGAAGAACTATAGTCGCACTGGATACCGAGGGTGTTCTCATATAGCTGAAGGTATCTCAGTTCATAGGTATTATCATAATAACGATCGTAGATATCCTGCCCATAGAACATGAGCTGGATGACCTGCTCTCCTCTGGCGT
>DAOVJP010000458.1 GCA_030673205.1 Thermoplasmata archaeon | reverse complement strand
TCTCATCATAAGCCTGGCGGTGTGCGAGAGGCTTGGCGGCTCTTCTCTGTATTACAGCGTGGAGAACGTGCGGGGGCCCCATCGGATCAAGCACGTAGCCTCCAAATATGTGGATGTGTTGTTCGTTTCCGACGAGAGGGTGGTGCTGATGGACAGGATAGTTCCGGTGGTGCCCTTCATAGGGGCGTTCATCTCCTTCTGCAATTGGAACTTCAAGAAGGCTATAACATACAATGTACTGGGCTGTCTGGTCAAATATTCCTTCCTCTTGGTCTTCGCGGGGACGCTGAAACATTATTTCGCCACAGGATTGGCGGGGGATGTTACCCTGGTGCTTGTGCTGGCAGTTGTTGGTATAAGCCTGGTCATCAACTATATATGGGACAAGAAGAGGAAGCGTGGTGATGAGATAACTCCCCTTTGGCCCCGGAGGAATGGGAAGAAATGTGCTATCCGGTGATGGGTGTGCTACCCGTTATGAATGTGCTATCCGTTATGAAGGCGCTACCCGTTAAGGAGTGAAGTGTAGAACGACCTTGTTCTCCTGGCTATTATATCCCAATCGAACACCTCCACGGCCCTCTTTCGCGCTCCGGTGGCGAAGTCCTCTCTGAGTTTCTGGTCGGAGAGAAGGAGGTTGATCTTCTCAGCCATGACGCGGTGCTCTAGGGGTTGGAACAGAAAACCGGATCGGTCACCCAGCACCTCTGGGATCCCGCCCACATCGGACGCCACGGAGGCGCAGCCGCAGGCCATGGCCTCCGCCAGGCTTATGCCGAAGGTCTCCCACACAGATGGAAGGATATATATGTCGGTGGAGGAGAGAAGGGATGGGAGGTGTTCCGCGGGGACGAAACCGGGGAAGACAACGTTCTTCTCCAGTCCCATGCGCTTCGTGGTCTTGATCAGCCCTTCTTTTTGATTCCCTTTGCCTACTATGGCCAGCATGGTCTTCGGATGTTCTTTCAACACCGCTGGAAAGGCTTTCAACAGGCTCTCCAACCCCTTCTGTTTCACTATGCGTCCGAGGAAGAGTATCAGATGGTCCATCCCATCCGCGTACTTTTCTCTATATGTTGGTGGAGAGGGTTTGAAGAAATTCGTGTCCACGCCGTTGTGGATGACGGATATCTTGTTCTTATCCACGGAACGATATCGGGATATATCGTCCCTCAATGATCCGGAGACCGCTATCATGTGGTCCGCCCGGGACAGCACCCTCTTCCCGTAGATGTTGTCGAAGAGACCTCCTCCAACAGTTGTTCCCAATCCTATTCCATATGGTCGGGCG
>DAOVJP010000463.1 GCA_030673205.1 Thermoplasmata archaeon | reverse complement strand
TGCCCGACCCGGGAGGGCCGAAGACCATCATAAAATATCCACCGGGGATGGCGTCCTTCAACATGGCGTCCAGGGCGGATATTCCTGTTATGGCGCCTGCGGACATGTCTATTCTTCCTCCCCCGTGTCCTCCACCGTTATGGAGGCATCGCACACGAAATTGACCAGGTTGGTCACATCCTCGTTCCCCGGCTCCTCCATGGCCATTATGGCAGTGTAGAATTGCTTCGTTCTGAGACTGTTGACGAATATGTGCAGGAACTCGCTCAGTATCTTCACATTGTTGTGTATGGCCATGGAATTGATGGAATCAAGGACGACCATGGCGCCCTTGCTCTCTATGTCCCCCACCTTGGACAGGTACTCGATCTTCAACATGACGTTCTCCAACATGGTGGGGCTCTCCACGTATATGATCTGGTCTGACTGGGCTATGGTGCCGCTCATTAGCCTGGAGATGGTGTCTACGAAAAATATCCTATCTATGTTCACGTCCAGCATCTTCAACACGTTGAGTATGCCTGCGCTGGGCAGGGTGAACGTGATGTATATCACATATATGTCCTTCTTCTCCGAGAAAGCTTCCACGGCCCGTATCACATCGAAATAAGAGTCGGGGTGTATCCTGAGCGCTACCGCGGCGCCTTCCGGAAACTCCGCCAACTGGGATGTCACCTCGGTGACCGTGCTCATTCTCCTCCACCTCCCTTGAGCAGTGGGACCAGCAGAACGCCTACGGGGGTGAGGTCCAACACATATTTCGTCCTGGAGTGTTGGGTCCCCCTCATCTTCACCACCTGTAAAGTGCGCAGCAGATCCCCTTTCCTCTCCATATTCCCCATGAGTATTATGCCATCCGCTATGGCCTCCTCCACTCCGTATAACGAATAACGGGTCTCCGCAGGGGATATCTCGGAGACCAATAGGGATGTGCAGCCGTGGTCGCTCAACACCTTGCCCAGCCTCAGTATGAAGTCCCTTATCTTCTCCTCCGTCTTCAGCCTGTAACATACGCTTGTGACCGAATCCATGACCAGGCGCTTGATGTTCAATTCCTTCACTATCTGGCCCACCGCATCGACCATGATGCTTATCTCTTCGAAGGAGAGTTCGGCGTTCTCCAAGCCGAGACGGTTGTACATGGCGGGCATATCTATGAACGTGAGCTTTCCACTATTGATCAGGTCTTCCTCGAAGAACTGATACGGGATGATGTTCTGAAGGAGTTTTGGTGAT
>DAOVJP010000129.1 GCA_030673205.1 Thermoplasmata archaeon | reverse complement strand
GCCACATCATCCTCCAGCAGGGCGTCTCGCAGGTGCATCCCGTTCTCGGCGGCCCGCATGGCTATCTGCCGCACCAGTTCGTGGGCCTCCTGGCGGCCCAATCCTTTGTCCACGAGGAAGATCATCGCCCTCTCCCCCATGACCAGTCCATTGGTGGCCTCTAGGTTTCTCATCATATTCTCGGGGTAGACAGCCAGGTTCCGGAACACGCCGGTGGTCTTGACCAACAGATCATCCAGCAGAATAAAAGCGTGCGGTATGATCATCCTCTCCGAAGCGGAGTTGGACAAGTCCCGCTCGTGCCACAATATCATGTTCTCCATCTCCGGGGCGGCCATCGCCCTGACATAGCGTGCCAGGCCACACACGTTCTCGCTGGTGATGGGGTTCTTCTTGTGCACCATCGTGCTGGACCCGACCTGCTTCTTCAGGTCGAAGGCCTCCGCCGCCTCCATTATCTCCGGCCGCTGAAGGTTCCTCACCTCGGTGCAGAAACGCTCCAGGCTCGTTGCCACGAGGGCGAGATAGTTGGTCATCTCCGCATACCTATCCCTTCCTATCAATTGGGTGGGCGCCTCCTCCGAGTACAGGTGGAGATCGTCCATGACCGCCTTCTGGATCGCCATAACCTTGGGTCCCAATGCAGAGCCGGTTCCCACCGCCCCCATTATCTTCCCCGCGCAGCATCTGCCCATCACTTCCTCCCCCCGTTCTATGTGGCGAAGGACCTCGGCGGCGAATACAGCCATCTTGAGACCGAATGTTATCGGCACGGCTGGCTGGCCGTGAGTTCGTCCCATCATGACCGTGTCCCGATGTTCTTTGGCGCGGGAGGCAAAGGCATGGGCCAGGTCCTTGAGGTCCGCCAGTATGATGTTCATGGAGGATCGGATCAACATGGCATTGCCCGTATCGATGATATCGTTGCTGGTGGCCCCCAGATGCACATATCTGCCAGCATCCCCACATTGCTCGCTCAACGCCTTGGCCAGGGCCATTATGTCATGCTTTATCTCATCCTCTATCGCATCCACACGCTCCACGGTGACCAGGGAGGTGTTCGCAGCGGCAGAGATGGCATCCGCGGCCTCCGTCGGGATGTTCCCGACCTTTGCATGAGCCCGGGCCAGGGCCGCCTCTACGTCCAAGAGGGATTGGAGCTTGGCCTCCGCACTCCACAAACGTTTCATCTCTTCCCTACCATACCTATAATCCAGGGGACATACGAGCATATACAGCACCAGAGCACCACATATCGAGAGAGGTTAAGAGGTTGTCGCAAAGGCAATGTTTTATTTAGATAACATGGATGCACGGCCATGGACCATGCGTTCGTGATAGCGGCTTTCGCGGCCATATTCAGCATCGTCAACCCCATCAGCAAGATCATCATATTTCCCATGGTCACCAAGGGGTTCAACAAGGAGGAGAGGGATTCCGCCCTATCCACCGCCGTGATCTTCTCCTTCCTCCTTTTCATGGGCTTCGGCCTCTTCGGCAAATACCTGTTCGGCTCGTTGGGTGTAGGATACAATGCACTGAGGCTCACCGGGGCGGTGATATTGTTCAAGATAGGGTTCGAGATGCTCCAGGGCCAGCTCCCCAAGACAAAACCGAGCGAGGAGGAGAGGGACGAGGTGGCGGATAAGAAGATGGTGGGCATCTTCCCCCTGGCCATGCCGTTCATAGCGGGACCGGCGGCCCTCATAACCGTTATGCTCTACGTTTCCGAGGCACCGGGCACCTTGGAGGGAATATTGGTCCTGGCCGCAACAGCCGCGGTATGTCTCATAACCTTTGTTTTCCTCTACTATGCCCATGTGATATATGATAAGATAGGCAAGGTGGGCATCCTCGCCTCCGTCCGCATCATGGGAATGATACTCCTGGCCATAGCCTTCCAAATGTTCATAAACGTGATAGGGCTGTTGGCAGAGGATCTGAGAGTGTTGTGAAGGCCGCCAGCAAGGCGTCCTAGGGGCCATTCTGTCCATTGGGATCAGAGCTGGCGGTGAGTCATTCCCTACGTCGTCTCTATCGGTGTCAGTGGTTTCGCCTGGGTTTGTTGGGAAGGCGGCTGTGCTTTTTTCCGTTCTGTTAGATTGAGATGTGCATAGTAGTAGCAAAGGAATAACAATATTGGTACTATGATAGATGGTGCGGCTGTTTTTTGTATGTTCGCAACTATGAATTGATATACCTCTGAGCTCCAGTCGTCTTGCACTGTGTTTACCAGTATTCTCCGTAACTCGGATAGATCATTGTTCGCTATGAATATGACACACATAGACGCGGCTACTTGTGCGAGTATCGTGAAGTGAAGCAATGGCTTCTTGTCTTGCTTGGTGATCCCGTATATCAGAAGTATCAGTGCTGTTGCGCTCGTGATCCCAGATATCTCAGTTATCACGACATGGGCCAATGTGTAATTTGCTGTAGCATCTATTGTTGTGGCAGAATATGCTCTGGAGATCATCATCGTTGAAAAGAAACCCAGCACAACACCGACCAGATACAATATAGCACCGAACTCCACATATCTATTGTGCTTTTGACCGAACCTTTTCCGATCTTTGACTATGAAGAAAAGCGCCAAGAGGTAGAACAAGGTCACCAGCAAGGGAAAGCAACACGTGTCACACTGAACCTTTGCTATTTGAAATAAGTATAGAAGAATGCTCGCTACGAAGACCACCATCATTATAACAATGGCCCGTTCGGTGTTGACTTCCTCGTACCAGGGGGGTGTTCTAGCAATCCTCGAAGTAGGCATAGTTCGCCTCTCCTCCACAGACGCTCTTCTATCCATATCAACTCCTCGTTTGCTTTTCGCTTTCCTTCTATACCTCTATTCTGCCACCCCTATGTTCAACCATACACTCCATAGACACATAGCCCTGCGCATATATAGCCATTATAGTCATCGCAGAGTGAGGATCATAGTCATCTTCCCGACCCCTATTCTCTTTTCCCAAGAAGCCTAGACTCTTCTACGGCGTGGTATCTGGCTTTCTTTCCCTTCCCACTATATATCGCTCCCTTTGGGCAGTAGGCGAGGCATCTCATGCAGAACACACACTTGTCACCCATCTCCACGCGGTCGTCCATCTTTATGTTGTCTATGGGGCACAGCCTGACGCACAATCCGCAGTTCACGCATAGCTCGTGGTCTATGTGCACGTCGTACAATCGGCGGAGAAAGGTCCACGTCCTATCGCTCCTCGAGAAGGATGCCATGATATCTGAGCCCCCTGGCACCCTCCCCCATTTGGCTTTCCCTTCCAACAGTCGTTTCGCGTATTCCTCCGCCTTGGCCCGCCCTCTTTCCATCTTCCTCCCATTCTTCTCGGGATCCACATTCCGTGGGAAGAGGTTGTTGGGCATGGTTATTTCCCTGGCTCCTATCGGTATGTAGCCTTTCTTCTTCACAATGGCCTTCATCGGACCCACCACTCCTCCGGAATATGCGAGCATGGTGTCCACCATGAAGATCGGGGTGCCTTTTCCCATTGGAAGGCGGTTCACGAGATCCCAGACGAATGGAAATGTGCCCTGTTCGGCCACAGGGAACCCCAGGCCCAGGGCGGCCCCCGGTTCGAGCCGCACCTCGTCCGTATCCTCCATCCTGTGAAGGCGGGTCGGGACCCCATTAACCTCGAACACCTCCGCCATCCTCTCCACCACCAACAGGGTGTTGCCCGTTCCCGAGAAGAAGTAAAGGTCTATGCTCTCCATATCCTTTAGCGGAGGGTTTTGCATGTCATGGGCATCGACGCGGTCTTTGATAGAGGTTTCTGCGATGAGAGGAGGAGGGAGGAGGGGAACGAGATAGAGAGGATGGGGAGGGGTAGGGGAGAGGAGAACGAGATAGGTGGGAACGAAAGAGGGAGGGAGAGGGAAACGGGATAGGGAGGAGGGGAAGGAAGTGAGAGGGGGATGAGATAGGAATGGGAGAAAGGAAGTGAGAGGAGAACGGGGGAGCAGAAGGCAGTCACCTTCACCATGGACTCACACAGTGAAACATCCCAACAGAATAATTTCCGTACGTTCTACAACCTCACATGTGATGGAAAGGCTTATAAGTATATCTCGTTTTTGCCGCCTCGAATCCTATAGAAGGTGGCCTTGGGGGCACACTTTTTAGGACAAGAAGAATAGGAGGATATTTAAAATGTGGAATGGAAGAAGTGTCTTAACAGATACTGGCAAGCGAATGATCGCAATGATGATGGTCTTTGTACTGGTCACAACGGGCATTTTGGCCGTTATACCCATGGCCAGTGAAGCAGAGGATGTGAATACGGGCATGCCCGACAAGGATGTATGGCCCTACAACATCGTAAGCGATGGAGAGGAGACGAACGAACACCCCGCATCCGGAATGGATGTCGCCTTCTGCGATGAGACTGGCATGCAGCTCAAGGTTTCTGTGGGAAGCATTACCTTGGATGAGGAGACGGCAAGCGGCGGCCCCTATGTCGCTCCCACCGTCGACGGATATGGTCACACCACCATCGTCGGAGAGCCGATGCTGCCCGTGATACGCCATCTGGTGGCCGTACCGCACGGTGCCGACGTGGCGGTCTCTCTGGGCGAGACATTGTACTCCGAGTTGCCCGACTGTAATGTGTTCCCTGTGCAGCTCCCTGAGAACGAAGAGACCCCGAACCCGAAGTTCCAGAAGGACAGACAGACCTACAACCAGAACCAGTTCTACCCCGGAGATCTGGTTGTGATCGAGGACCGTGGGATATTCAGGGATTATGATGTGTTACACATCACCGTGTATGCCGCCCAGTGGAACCCGTCCACCGAGATGCTTCGCGTGTACTATGATATGACCATCAACGTCGCTTTCACCGGAGGAAATCCCTTGGGAGGGGGCGAACCCACTCCTGCCTTCACGGACCTCTACGAGGCAACTATCCTCAATTATGAAGAGAGCATTGGATGGACAGTGGAGGAGCTGTTGCCCGTGGTTGACACCGGATATCTTCGCAATGCCTCCAACCAGGCAGAGTATCTCATCATCTGCCACGACGAATTCTATAATGCCATACAGCCCCTGGCGGCTGACAAAGCGGCCAGGATGCCCACCATGACCGTGAAGATCAGCGAGATAAACGCTGAGTTCCCTGGCGAACTGGATGAGTCCATACATGATTTCACCAACTATGCCTATCTCAACTGGGACGTTC
>DAOVJP010000232.1 GCA_030673205.1 Thermoplasmata archaeon | reverse complement strand
TATCCGTCGGCCGGGTATATTATCGTCCATGTGGCTCCATCGTCTTCGGAGATCTGGACGTTGCCGCCGTCGTATTTGTTCTCGCACTTCATGTAGTGGTTGATGGCCAGGGTGTTCGTGGTCTCATCTATGGCTAGGTCCTCAAAGACCAGTCCATCGTAGTAGTAGTCATCATACTCGCCTGTGGCGTCGTCTCCGCACCACCATGCGCCGTCCACCTGATGCCAGTGGCCAGCGGCGCCTATTGCGTATTCTCCAACTTCTGCGTCGGCGGGCACGGATATTGCGACGTGTCCGTCGTCCAAAGCTATCATGCTCCAACCATCGGGCAGGTCGCCCGCGCTCAGCGGCGCATCGACCAATGCCATGCCGCCTGCCTGAACCGCTCCAGGCATTACCGTCTCAGTTGCAGATACGTTCAGTGCCAATAACACTCCGATCACCATCGTAAACCCTAGGAAAAGGGCGACGATGGGCTTTCTAGTTCTTCTTACCATTCCTTAGACCTCCTATGTTAGTTCTTGAGGAACAGGGCGTTTTTTGTATAGTCCCTTAAACCACCTTTAATTCTAGGGAGTGAGCCTAGTTGCCAAAGCGCGATATCTTCAAAGACCTTTTTTGAAGATCAACGCCCTGCGCCTCAATATTGTCTCGGACAACTACCGCATATATAAGCTTTAAGTTCACATGTGAGCGATTATTGCATCTGCAATATTAGAAAGAGCACTATGTGACAACTATTGCGCAGTTTCGCATAGTTTCCCATATCCTAATACTATTATGGTTTGTCGAAATGGCCAAGACATGGGTCTTCCGTGAGCAAAAAAGCAAGAAACATCACCTGAGAGCCCATGCTGCCGAGGCAAGAAGCGATGTTCCTCCCCTCCTTTTGCGCTTGTCCGCCAATATCTTTATAATTCAAGCCCTCTCTTATTACCACTATGCGCCGGAATATCAGCATCGCCCTCAGCATTCTGCTAGCTTCGCTCTTTCTCTTCCAGCCAGTGGTATCGGCGGAGACCAGGAATACTGTCCTTGCCGTTCCATCATACGGCACCCCCCAGTCCGGCCAGATAGTGGAGGGAGGGCCGTGGTGGCTCGTCACCAGCATGGACGAGAACCGCAATGGCATATTCGAATACCTGGAGGAGATGATGGAGCGCCGCGAGACCCTGGATGTCTTCGTGGATTATGACCATACTCCTACATCGGAGGACGTGGAGCGCCTGGAGGAGATGGGTCTGGAGACCACCGGCATAGTGATGCTCGGCAGAGCTATAGGGGTGAGGGGAATAGAATCCGGAAAGATCCCTGTGGTAGCGCGACTCCCCCACGTAGTCATGGTGGAGCCGAAGATGCACTCGTTCCTACTCTCTGACGTGGCGACACCGAACGCTAAGGTACAGCCATCCAAATATTCGCCCGAGACCGCATGGGAACTGGGATATGAGGGGGGAGGAGTGAACATAGCCATAGTGGACACGGGGATAGACGACTCCCATCCCTCCCTGACGGATAAATGGGTCGCTGGGGTGGAGTTCTCCCATCCTGTCGCAGATGTGGTACGACCCAAGGACGGGAGCTTCAACCCGGACGATGTGAATGGCCACGGCACCACCTGTGCCGGCATAGCCACGGGCACCGGTGCCCCCGACGCGAAGTTCATGGGCGCGGCGCCGAACGCCAGCCTCGTCGACGTGCGCATAGGCACCGCCGTGGGCTTCGCCCCCGGGGAGATAGTGCGACCGGATGAACCCATCTCCATAGTGATGGATGGGGATGGCACGCTGGCAGGCATAGAGTGGGTGGGAACGCACAGCAAGGACGCATGGAGCAGCGCGTCTCCGGAGAACCATGGCATAGATATACTCAGTCTCTCCTGGGGCATAGCGCTCCACGATCCACAGGGCGGTTCATATTCCTCCGATGGCAATGACATATATAGCAGGACACTGGACGAGGCTACCATGACCCACGGGGTCATCGTATGCAACGCCGCCGGCAACTCCGGTCCCGATAATGAGGGATTCGATGGCTGCGCCGCCGCATCACATACTATCTCGGTGGCCGCCAGCGATGACAAGGAAAGCGTGGAGAGGCAGGATGATGTGATAGCAGACTATTCCAGCAGAGGGCCGAGGGATGACAATGGAGATGGCAACCCATACAACGAGCTCAGGCCGGATGTGGCCGCCCCAGGCTCCAATATCACCCAGGCGGAATATGACCGAATGGGCGATGCCTCCGGCAACGGGTATGGGGACCGGGGCTCGGGCACCTCCTATGCAGCTCCATTGATCGCGGGCGTGGTGGCCCTCATGTTGGAGGCGAACGAGAACCTTACGCCGCCCATTGCCAGGGAGATACTCCGTGTGACGTCGGAAAGACGTGGCGAGCCCACCTTCCCGGACCTCGACCCGTTCTGGAACCGGGAATGGGGATGGGGCTTGGTGGATGGCTACAAGGCAGTGAAGCTGGCCGAACTCACCGAGAATATAGAAGGAACGAATCCCAACATCCAGTGCCACATATTGAACCGTAGCTTCCTGGGCGACAATATACGGGTATCGGGCATGGCCTGGAGCAGGGAAGGGAACGTTTCCCGCGTTGAATATCGGATAGGCGATGGGGGGTGGAAGGACGCTTCCCCCGGCAAAGAGGGGTGGGATAGTTGGCAGATCGTACTTTCACCCGGTGCTCTCAACAAGGGCAACCAGACACTGGAGGTCAGGGCGGTCTCCGGCGATGAGCACAGTTTGGTGGGATGGACCGTTATCGAGGGTACCGGAATAACATCCAGCACCGGCCTATTGGGTGGTGGGGTGGGATATATCATGGCCGCCGTGGCCGTGACTGTGGTCGGCTATGGCTCATGGCGTGCTTTGAAGGACAAGAAGAGGGGAGACGGGGGCGCTTTGGACCAGAGGACGGGCACGACGGAAGAGGATGAGAGGAATGATGAGAGGGGCGCGGAGGGAGAAAAGGTTGTCGTCGGGGACGGATCCCCCGGGTAAACAACTTTTTTTGTTGCTTGGAAAGGGCTAATATGCCTCCGCCTTTCTCCCGCCCCATGTCCAACATAGATGAGGCACTGGCATCCCTTCGGAAGGGCAGTTTCGTTCTGGTCTACGACTCTGATGGCAGGGAGGAAGAAGTGGATTTTGTCATCGGCTCCTCCTTCGTGGAGCCAAAACATGTGCATGAGATGCGTACCCAAGGAGGCGGCCTTATATGTGCCACGATGCTTGCACAGGACGCCGACGCAATGGGCCTGCCATATCTTGTGGACGTGTTGGATGAGGCCAGCGGGCGAT
>DAOVJP010000328.1 GCA_030673205.1 Thermoplasmata archaeon | reverse complement strand
GGATGGTCTGGAGGAGGCGATACTCCGCGCCAAACGCTGGCTGTACAACCGTATCCTCCGCTCCCGATCCATCGGCAAGGGAATACCTGTGGTAGACCTTGTGTCCTCGGATGAGGATGTGCGAGAGGAGGTGGCCCGCGCCTCGAAGAGATATGTGGAACACGTGCCTATGGACCAGGTGCCAGAGGGGGGGAGCAACATAGCCTACGCCTTCCCATACGCCATAACTCCCGGAGAGATAGCGGCCCTAGAGGGGAGGATCGTGAGGAGCGATGGGGGACCGAGAGCAGTGGGTTGCCCGATATTAGGAGGGGCACACCACACCGCCCGCATAGTGCTGGCTGTGATGAACTACGACCCGTCAAAACGCTGTGCCATCAACATTAGATACAAGAAGGAGAGCGTGAAGAAGGCCGCCGACCTCGGGTTGAAGATAGGGACATTCAAGAGGGCGAAGGAGCCGCCCGGTGCCAAGAGCATGGAATGGGGCACGTGTTATGCGATTGAGACATTGGGAGAGGTACCCGACATAATATATGATGAGGGGGGGGTGGGAAAAGAGCCCATGATACGGGTGATCGCGAGGGATCCGGGGGCGGCGATGGATGTGTTGGAGAGGATAGTGGGGTAGGGTCGGTTTTGGATAGTGGGAGAGGTGCTTTTAGGCGTTCCAATGCATGTGTTAGGTGTGAAGCATGAGGTAGGATATCATCTTGCCAGTGTCTAGCCAACTTCGGCCACGTCTAGCTCCCTTCTGTACTGATCCCCTGTCATATCAACAATAGTTATTCCGATATTCTCTGTTGTAACAACATCAATTCTGCCAACTTTCCCTGTTGTAACAACAATGATATAGCAAACTTTAAGTGCTATAACTACAATCTATTCTCATGGAGAAGGAAGAGATCATAGAGGAACTGTATGCTCAGAACCCTTGGTGGGATGGGCGTCCGGTGCCGCTGCCTGATAAGATCGTGGAGCGGGAGCTCCAGCGAAAGTTGTGTGGGGAGCTGGACAAGAAGAGGGTCATGGCTGTCATGGGTCTCAGAAGAGTTGGCAAGACCACCCTCTTGAGACTTATGATAAAACACCTCCTTTCCAGGGAAGAGCCGAAGAGGGTCTGCTATTTTTCTTTCGACCTTGGAAAAGAAGTGGAGCCCCGGAGGCTGGTCAAGATATATTTGGAGGAGATATTAAGAGAGCCCACCCAATACTTGCAGGGCAGGATCCATTTCTTCTTCGACGAGATACAGAGGGTAGAGGGGTGGGGGGATCAGGGCAAGTCGATACAGGACAAAGGGCTCGACATAAAATTCATAGTATCCGGTTCCTCTTCAATGAACCTCGCGAAAGGCGCTGGCGAGAGCCTAGCGGGGAGGATAACGATACACCGGCTCACGCCCTTCTCCTTCAAGGAATTCCTTAGCTACCAAGGCATCAAGCCCCCTGACATCTCCCTGGAAGACATCTCATACCCTGCGAACAGCTCGAGATACAGGATAGCTTTCAAGGAATACATGGAAAAGGGCGGCCTACCGGAGATGTACGAAGAATTCTCGCTAGAACAGCTGAGACAGACATTGGACCTGGTGTTCTTCAGGGACATCGTGGACATATTCCCGGTGAAGAGAACGGATGTGCTGAAAGGGATATTCAGGCTGACCGCCGAGAACACCGGCCAGAAGATAAATTATACGAAGCTGGCAGGAGACCTAGGCACGGAATACAGAACTATAAGGGATTATGTGGAGTATCTTCAGGATTCCTTCCTCCTGGAGAAGAGCGTGCCATATGAAAGAAGTGGACTTAAGGCCATGAGAAAGAACCCAAAGATGTATGTTTCCGAACATGCCTATACAAATCTGTGGAGGTGCAAAAAGGGACTTGTGGCCCAGACCATCGCGTTCAACTACCTGAAGAGATATGGAGAGCCATCCTACATACAGGAACCGGAGGTGGACATCGTGCTCCCAGAGAAGAAATGGGCGTTTGAAGTGAAGTACTCCTCCGCCGTGTCAAAGGGCGATGCAAAGAACCTGGCCTCTGTCCCAAAAGGATTCAGGCTGTTCATGATAACAGAGAATAGTTACGACACATGGGACATAGGAGGAAGACAGGTGCAACTGGTTCCGCTGTGGCTTCTCTGCCTATGCAAATAGCCTTTCCGCTCATTCCTATCTTATCTTGCCCCTGCGCTTCCCTCTCCTTCCTATCCTACCGCCTCTTGCCCCTGCGCTTCGCGCTCATCTCCTCATACCTCTCCTCCAACTTCAACATCTCATCCCCCTTGAATCCCTCTTTTGCCTTCACCTT
>DAOVJP010000317.1 GCA_030673205.1 Thermoplasmata archaeon | reverse complement strand
TGAACTGGTTCGAGTTCGAAGTGTTATCCCAACTCCTTAGAAGGGAGAAATATGGGAACGAGATATTGACGAACCTCAACCTGAAATTCAAAATGGAAAGCACATCCTCCGGCAAACTCTACCCTGCTCTTCAGAAACTTGAAAGAAAAGAATATATTACGCGTGTGAAAAGGAAAGGGGAAACGGGAGAGAAGGGGGTGACAAGGGGCGTGGAAAGGGTCTATTTCTCCATCACAGACCTTGGGAGGAGTGAGCTTGCGAATGTGACCCGATACTCTTCCGTCTCCTTTATCCAAGGGTTTCTCAACGTACTGCAGAAAGAGGCATCTAGAAAGGTATATGAGATAATAAAGGAAGTGTCCGGCCCCTCTCCAAAATGCGGGATCGCTAGGATATGCAAGGAAAGCGGCATCGAGGAGGTTTTCATGGGGATAGAAGAGATGCACAGCACCAAATTCTTCTTCCTTGAGATGGCGATCGATGGGAAAGTTGCATGTTCATCCGTTCCTGAGAATCCGACCATAGACGTAACCTACATTCCATCGAAAATCGATGATATACCGCTGAAAGATGGGTATCTTGACGCCATTGTGGTCGTCATGCTTCTCCATGATCTTGATGAATGGGAACCTTTGATAGCAGAAGGTACCAGGATATTACGCCCGGGCGGGATATTTGTTGTTGTGGACTTTGCACGTTTCGACTCCTATGTCCTTGAGGCCCTCATGCAAGAGGTACATAAACTGCATAAAAGAGAAGAAAAATTGATGGGGCTGCCCCTTGCAGATGTTGCATCCTCACTCTCGAAGCATCTTGAGGAGGTAAAGACCGAGAGGTTAAAGGAGATACTCCTAGCGTACGGAAGAAAACCGAACTGAGCAACACCCTCATCATGGCAGTGTCACTTTCCACAGACCCACTTCGCTACCATCTTTCCACAAACTTCAGATACCCATCAGACGTTATTCCGCCTGATGATGCCTTGATCCTGAAGGTGAAAAGCCAAACATCGTACGTCTGCGAGTATCTAGAATGATGAGGGTTCAACAATGAAAGATAAAATGAAGATCGGAATAATAATATGCGACCGCTACCACACCTGTGCTGGAGGTAAATGCTTCAGATCCCTCAAGGAAAGGGAGGGCGCTTTCAGCATCTACGGGGATGACGAGGAAGTGGAATTGGTCGGATACACCACATGCGGCGGCTGTCCAGGCGGGAACGTCGAATATGCCCCTGAAGAAATGATAAAAAATGGTGTGCAAACAATTCACCTGGCCACTGGTCTTGTCGTTGGATACCCTCCCTGCCCTCATATCTCAGAACTTAAGGATTTCATCGAGGAAAGATATGGATTGAAAGTGATCATTGGTACACATCCGATCCCCCAAAAATACTATGTCGTGCACACTAAACTGGGAACCTGGAACTCTCCAGAAGGGAATGAACTTATTCGGCCTACGCTGGCAGACGAGAAAACTCGTTCGGCCTATGACTGAATCTCATACTCTGCAGGCAGCTCTCTGGGAACGAGTAGGGGGCCTATATTATCCCCATGCTCCTATCCGTCTTCTCCATGCTCTTCTTGCCATCTCTCTCCAGTTCGCACATGGCCCGTATCGCGTCTATGTTCTCCGGGACCACATCTGATTCCTGGTGTATGGCCTGGTAATAGTACAATATCCCATCCTTGACATGGGCTCCGTCCTTCCACACGGCAATCTCGAAGAGGTCGCTTCTGCTCCTACCCAGGTCCCGGGCGAGTTCCATTATCTGGGCGGTAGATTTGACGCCCTCATATCCATTGACGAACATCACGCGAGGTGTATTCTCCCATGCATCGAGCACATCGGATATGGTCGCGTTGCTCTTCAATTTCACAGCGACGCTGTGCAGGTGCATGATGGTGGTGGGCACCTTCACCGCCGTGGTCTGGATGTTGATGTGCGGCAATACGCTCTGCACATCTGGTCCGTGGTGGCTTGGCACCTTCAACACGGGTTCTATAGCGTTAATCGGCCCATTTTTTGTGTCTCCGGGATCCGCACCCCTCCGTATCATCACTGCCTGGACCCAATCTATGCCAAACCTCTGGTCCAAAGGATAGAGGGTTCTGCAGAGGCCAGTGGTGTTACATGAGACCACACGTACCATATCGAGACCCAGTGCCTTTTCGTAGTTAGCCAGTGCGTTGAAACTGAAGCCCGTCAGTTCATGCTTCTCGCCTCCCTGCCATATGGCCTTCACCCCCGCCTCCTTGTACACGGTCTTGTAGTGTTCAGAGAGCTTTTTCCCCGGGGTGCCGTCCACCACTATGTCCGCTTCCGCCAATAGCTCTTTCAAAGTGCCCTTGACCGGTAGGCCCGCTTCTTTGAAGGCAGTAACGGCCTCTTCGGTGGCGCCATACAGAGGATAGCCTTTTTC
>DAOVJP010000265.1 GCA_030673205.1 Thermoplasmata archaeon | reverse complement strand
TTATCTGCATCCTATCATTATTCTGCTATGACCGGGCGGGGAAATGACATGAGAACAAGGATCAAAGAGCTCAGGGCACGATATGATCTCACCCAGGAAGACCTAGCAAAAAAGGTCGGTGTAAGAAGGGAGACCATACTATTCCTGGAAAAAGGAAGATACAACCCCTCCCTAAAATTGGCCCATGACATAGCCAAGGCATTGAAAACGAATATTGACGAACTCTTCATTTTTGATGATGATTGAGCCCGTTCCCATGGCATCGGTGATCTGCGCTACAGCAAGCATCTGCTTGCTCCCACAGACCATCAAGCCCTTTTTCACAACGACTCACGAAGAGACAAGGTCTTATATGGAAATCGCCATAAGCAGAGTATGGTGGACTCTATCTCCTCCGTTACCATAAGAGGGAAGAAGATCCCTTTCAAGATCATAGGAGCTGTGGTCATAGCCGTGGTCATCTTGATCGTAGCGTTCCTCTCGTATACGGTGGTCAAGACCGTCACCGACCCCCCCGAGGAAGAGGAGGAAGAGCCCGTTACCACAGTGATCTATGGGCCGGGGTATAGGAGGCATTTGCTTCTGGGGAACCAGACCACGTCTGTGAAGATAGAGGTGGACTATGTTTCTGGACACGAACCAAGCACGTACATGTTGACCACTCTCCAGAATGCGATATCGCAGATAAGCGGGAAGACGGTGACGATGGAGAGCCCGCAGGAGATCCCGGACACCGCCAATGAGTATGTCAGGAGCGATCTGGAGGCCCTTGAAAAATTGTATCGCAGTGTGCCGGAGCTCGATGGTGCCCAGGCTGGCGTGTATGTCCTGTGCCTCAACGGTATGTACAACGGCTCCTCCGACATCCTCGGTGTCGCATACAACGGCACCAGCTTTGCTGTTATGGAAGAGCAGGTCTACGATATCAACATTCCCAATCTTATGCAGACGGCCGGCCTCTCTCACGAGGATTTCGAGGCGGCGGTGGCGGTGCATGAGATGGGACATCTATGGGGTCTGGTGAACATAAACTATACGAGCGAGAGAAACTATGAGGACCCGTACCATCCCCACCACAGCATACACGAGGATTGTGTCATGTACTGGGCGCTGGAATCCAACCCTCTTCATTATATGCAGGACTGGCAGCCGGGACAGGGTGCGCCAAAACCCCCAACGACCTTCCACGAGGATGCACTCTTCGACCTGGAGAAGATAAAGGAAGGAGTGTACTAGGCCCTACTGGCCATCCTGTGTTACACTGAAACTGAAGGATGCGCCGCCTTTTGCGATCTCCGGTGTGCTGTTTCCTCCCGTCACTTGAGCCGGATAGGGGGAGGGTGGGATGCCGCCCTCTATAAGTTGGTTGAGCCTTATTATCTCCTTCTCCCCTTCCAGAAGGACATCCAATCCTTTTATGTGGCCGTCCCCCACGAACACCACGATCCTCTCGTACCTGTCCCCTAGTTTCTTGATGTTGGTTGCCATGTAGCTATTCCTATCGTCCACCAACACGGTCTTGGCGGTCGGCAGGCGCTTCCCAAGTTCGTCCATGAAGACCTCCGGCTCCTTCTGCAGGCGGTCTATCTCTTTCTTCATGCGTTTCTTTCGCACGAACAATCCTCCGATAGAACCGAAAAAAAGGTAGAGTTTCTCTCGGAAGCGCATGGACTTCCAGAGCTTCTGGAACGCCAGTCGAGCGTCCATGTCTATCAGTGCGACCTGTGCTCCCAGGCTCCTCGCTTTGGAGGCAGCGACCAGCATCTCCGCGCCCGGTGTGGTCCCATACTCCTTCGCCAACTGTTGCTGATATTTGGCCAACGCCCCGTACAGTCCTTTTCCCTTCCCCTGCTGTTCTTGCCGCAATGCGGCGAAACGATAACGGTCCATCTCGAGGGCCACCACGTCCGGCCTTCTGTCCTCCAGTATGTGGTCTATGGCATCTCTGAGGTCGAACACATGGCCAACGCCCACCAGGGTTATCATGTGTGCGGGAGCCTTTCGGGGGGTTATATCTTTTCCCCCGGATGATTTTCTCCTCGACACTGTGTAAATCAGGGAGATATGTCGCCCCTCTCTCCACTTCCCACCTCGTACCCTGTCGGCGGCCCCGCCCCCCAGACGGCCTAGAATCCACAAGGGCATGGAAGGGGTTGTGACAGTGACGGAGGCACCGTGAGCAACTCCGGATACCCGAGGCTACATCGTGCCGTAGGGAGTGGTGAGCCGTAGAAGCAGATGGTTGTGCCATGGCGCCTTCTTCCCTCCACATCCCCATACTAAAAGAATGGCAACTCTGAATATAGATACCAGCAGAGTAGAAAATGAGAAAATGAAAATGGCTTGAGGGTACATTGAAGAAGGCATACCGCTACATCAATAGCCAATTCTCAGTCTTGACCTCGGGGATTCTTTCGAAATCCCGATCGTCTGTTACTACAACAATCTTGTTTTCTATAGCGGTGGACGCAATAAGGATATCTGCGTCTCCTGCTAGGTTCCCTTCCTTAGCTAGAGTGGCATATATTTCAGAAGCTTTGTCAAAAATTGACTTCTTATCCAGCAGTGCAATCCTATATTCCTGGCAAAGCTTGTTGAAATCAGATAATTGTCGGGTAGCTCTAACCTTTAGCAGTCCTCTTTTTATCTCGTAATAGGCAATGGCGCTAATGAGAATTTCATCGCCCTTGATAACCGCTTCTCTCCATCTCTGTTTCGCCACTTTATTTCCTTTCATTACAGCAGATATGATGCAAGTATCAAGAAGATAAGTCATCCAAAAAAGTCCCTCCTCTCAATTGCCTCATCGAAGGCTTCAATTTCCTTGGAAGGAATATCGCTTAGAGTTCCGAAAAGAGTGTCAATTACCTGCAGTTGCCTTATCTTCTTTTCTAACTGC
>DAOVJP010000448.1 GCA_030673205.1 Thermoplasmata archaeon | reverse complement strand
GGTATACTCTGCCGAACTTCATCTGTGGGGAGATCCGGGGCGTAAGCTCATCCAATATGCGCTGAGCCTCATCCCTCGCGGTCTCCGCTAGGTTCAGCGCTTGTTCCATGTCCGTCTCCTTTATCGCCTTTGACTCCTCGTGCATCCTCCGGACAGTCTTCATATCTATTCCAAACTTCTTCCCCTTGGCCATCAATGATTCCGCTGCCAGCAGAGCATCCTCCAACTCCTTCCTCTCCCCCTCTACATTGGATATCATACCCTCGGCCTTCTCGGAAAGTTCCAAGGCCCCGTCTAGATCATCCTTCTCCAGTTCTACCATGGCATCGTGAACGAGGTTCGATGGCACAGACACATCCACTCCCTTGGCCTTCGCCTCGTCTATGATCACCTCTACCATTGATATCTCCTTTCTCACCGCTCCCTTTGCTTCGTATCCAAGCACGATATGGAGTTTGTCAAGAAGAGTGAACACCTTGGAATACTCCTTGTCTTTCCAAGCGGCATTCACATCATTGAGTATGAGTTCCGCCCTCTCCACGCTGCCTCCCCTCTCCAGAACCATCGGGAACTCCTTCTTTGCCACCTCTATCTTCTCCCCTACGAATATATGATATTTTCCCTCGGCCTCTTCCAGGGCATGATGGGCGTACTCCTTTGCCTTTGCATAGTCCTGGCTCTTGAACTCAGCATGGGCTCCGGCCACTATGGCCTCGGCGCTTTTGACATCCACCCCCTGCCCCTTCAATGCTTTGATGCGGTTTATCACCTGAACTATGGTTTCCTTTGTGGCCAAGTGTGCCTCTTTTATGGAATGAGCCTTCTCGCCGGCCTCCACTGCCAGGCTCAGCACCTGTACGTAATCGCCAGCTTCGAAGGCCTTCCGGGCGCTGTCAAGAAGCTCCTTCGATCTTCCCCCCGGTACGCCTTCCTTGTTCATGTCCTGCAATTTGGCCTTGGCGGCCTGGATGCTCTCCTCGGCCATCTTGTGCTGTAGGTTTATCTTCTCCAATTCCCCCTCGCTCTGCATAGCCATGTTAAGGGCTTCCTTGTACTTCTTATCGGTCAGCAACTGGCGGGCCTCGTCCAAGAACTGCCGGGACCTCGTCGTGTCCATGTTGCCCCCTGTGTCCGTGATAGACTCCTCGAATGAGTCGAGCACATCTTCGACCTTCTTGGCCTGGGCCTTGTCCACCACATCGAGGACCTTCTCGGTCTTTTTTATGGCATCTTCATATTTGTTGTCCTTTATGTCGTGTACCGCCTGTTCCATCATCACCTTGGCGGCCATGACATCTGCCCCAACATTGAGTGCGTTGCTTATGGCCGCCTTGGCATTCTGTATACCAACAACGGCTTTCTGGGATACCTCGCTCAGCATGGTTATCTTATCGTGTCCCTCCT
>DAOVJP010000123.1 GCA_030673205.1 Thermoplasmata archaeon | reverse complement strand
GTATGGGATATATGGGACGTGGAAAGGAGGCCAGGAGCCTTGCCACAGGGTCGGCCTCTTGAGCCAGCCATAATATCTGGTATCACCTTCCAACTCATAGTTCACATCGAAATCAACGAACAAGTTCATTGGATCATCCATTGTGTGAGGGGACGATTCGAGAGAAGCATGTGTCCCAGGAGAATAAGGGTATCCGCATCTCCATACCTGGTTTGTCCCATCGGGTACGTTGTCAACCCACTGTGGACCAACTGTGGCATCCGTATACCATGCTTCTCCAGGGGTGTCAACATCGTCATAGAATATGTTATCGAAACAATCATAGAGGGGCTGATAGCCCTGATGATCGGAGAAGTATCGTCCATCGATGTTCCATCCCTGTAGGGCGCATATCGTGGGAGCTATCTGGAGTATCTCGACGAAGCCATCACTGTTCCCGGTTCTGATCCCCGGTCCGTGGAATATCAGTGGTACGTGCTGTTCGGAATATGATGCATGTCCGCCGACAATATATTTCCAGTTCAGCGGATGGTTGGGTAACGGTTCGTACGAGTCCATGAACTCCAATTCATAGGGTGAGGGATTGCCTGCTCCAAGTAAGAGATCTCCTCCTCCATAGTATATCATGTGGGCATAATTCGGTTTGGGGATTATCACCAGGTCTGGGAGGTCGTAATCGGTTTCTCCGTTGACTCTGGAATCTATGTATAACGCATATGGCTGCCCTGCGTTACATGCCGCATCGCTTACCCCGGTCTGCATATCTGTTCTATCCAAGACCTTCCACAGGGGATTCATCGGAGATGTTCGCGATATCGTGTATTCGTTAGTGAGAAGAGATTTCACTTCGCTAATGTATGATGATTGGTCCGGTCTGAAATACATGACCGCTTGTGCCCCTCCAGACTGGATATATTCGTAATGTTCGCCTTGGAAGTATCCTCTTCCCTCCAGCCATTCCTTCACATCCAGCTTCTTGTCTCCAGAAACTGTGTGAAATGTGCTCATGCCGTGGTCTGCGTTGACGATTATGTTGGCGGTGTCATACATCGTTCCCCTTGTCCCAGAGCGGGATCTCATATAATCGAAGAACGATCCGAGTTTTGTGTCCGTGTTGTGCATTGCATATTCTGTCTCCAAAGGCTTGGCTTTGGTGTTGATGGCTTCGGAGCCAGTTGGGTCAACTTCCGTTCCCCAGATATGGCCAGCGTTATCGGGCTCTACGTTGCTTATGAATAGGAAATCAACATCCTCGTACATGATCGCTCTTTTGGCGGATTCAAATATCCATTCGTCACTACACTGGTGTTTGGCCAGAAACTCTGGGACGGGTTTTCCATTGGGGCTGGGCCTGCCAGTGTGATAGGCCTCTTCCTCGTCTATGTAATGGGGATGTACTGCTCCGTCTATTGCAACATCCACGTCCTCATCGTTCATGAGCGCGGTGAGCCAGTATTTAGCGTTCACAACCCCCGTTCTGAGCGTTGGATCCATATCCTTGATCGTGTTGAATATCTCGTCCACTTCGACATCATCATGATTGAAATAACGCCATTCACTCTCTCCCGTTGTCGAGTTCAGTCCAGTATAGTCCACGGCAGCCATGAATATGCCATGCTCGTCGGTTCTGGAGGAGGTCAGGGCGGCGATGAAATTAGGGTCGGCGCCCACTAGCTGGACACCATAAGCCTCGTTATACTGGTATCCCTCAGATATTAGCTGGTTCAGATTAGGCCACAGGGAGCCTCCTTCGGAATAATCCAGACTAAGGCTTTCATCGTTGACGCCATTCAACATGATCCATATGGTCTTGGCAGTGGAGGAAACATAGGTGGTGATCGTCATTGTTTCCACAATGCCTGTGCCGACGGCTGAGGCCAACATGTCGATTTCCTTAGACATGCCGATGTCTTCACCCATTGGAACTGTGATATTGAGGTAGAGAACGGTCTTGTCGTTGAGATCCGGAATATCGGTGTTCGGTATTATCAAAACTCCAGAGTTATCCGTTATCGACACTCCGTTCCTCTCTAGGTTCATGCTCCATCCGTCTGAAACCCAATGTGATCCATAGTTGAGGGATACCTCTATGTCCTTGTCCGTGTCCTTGCCATTGTTGTATATCTCGATAACATAGGTTGTCATGGAGCCGGGATTAACGTTGTGCCCCGCTATCATATCATAATATTTTCCAGAGCCCACGTTTTCATTGTCTGAGATACAGAATAGACGCTCCACAACCAGGGTCTCGGTTATTTTGATAGACTGGTCATCAGGGTGAGACAGGGAAGTAGCGATTATCTCTATTGGTTCAACACAATATTTCAGAAGCGGATCGTCCGGAACGCTTACCTTGGCGACAACAGATCTTTTCGAGCTAGGTGCAATGTTGTCTAGGTTTGGCGTTCCACCAGTCGTTGACTCGAATTGCACGCCCCATCCCCGTGGAGAATCATATGAGAGGCCTATAGAGTCGGCCTTCTCGCCATTGTTAATGACCTCAAAAGGATACGAGGCGATATTTCCCGGGGACATAGACTGGTATCTGTCTTCGATGTTTATCTTGGGTTCGTAGTCATTGAGTCGAACTTCCACAACCTGTTTCTGCGCCAAGAAATTATCCTCTGGATCGGACGCCACAACAACAAATGTCTCCTTTTCATTCTCATCAATAGAGCCGATGGAAGTGACTGTGAGAACGGTCTCCTTGGTCCCACCGGGTCCATCTGGGTTCGCAGGAACAATGAAATCCACGCTTTGGGGGGTGATATCGACCTGCCACTTAGTGTCATCATATCCCTCCACACTTAGAGAGACAGAATAGCCTTCTCCCGCGGAAAGGGAATACACATTCTGGACTTCCAGAATGAAAGTCACATCCGTACTTTGAAGATCCTTGTCCGGGTTCAAACAAACCAGATCGAACTGGTACTCGGGGTCGCCCTCCGCTCGTGTCCCTGATCCGATCTCAACTCCGGCCGCAACTCCTGTTGGCATATTGGACAGTAGCCCAGGGACCACTAGAACTGCCACAATTACAAGCGAGCATGCTATTCTGATACCACGCATCTTATCTGTTTTCATCTCAAAGGCCTCCATTGACCGCGGGTCGGGGCATGTATTCCTAATATTAATAGGATATGGTAAGAAAACATGTAGGACATTTTCTTTTCACTCCTTCAATACTGTTGACCATCCGATCCGACACGATGCCAAAGCGTACACTTCAAACGACAGGCTCTCAAACAATAGGGCGCAACCCTTATCTCCGTATCAACGATACGTAACTTAGTTTCATGGTCATTTATGAGCAAATGACAGCATAGTATCATTCAGGTGAAATGATGACGGATGACATCTATGAAAAGGTCGGGAATGAGATACGAACGCTATTCGGACTGACCCTGGTCAACATGGTCATGGCAGCCCTGGTCATGGGATTTGGAACAAGTTTCGCGGTGACCCAGATACTCGCGACCGTAGAGGGCGACGGAACACTCTTCGCAATGCTGATCTTCGCGGTTGTGGGCATCGTGGCAGCAGCCATAGGGATACGCTGGCTTCTCTCGGTCGTTAGTGTTATGGAAGGGGTGTTGGATGTACGAGAGAAGTACCAGGAGAACAAGAAGGACTCCGAGGGCATAACGGGTGTTATCGTGCAGATGCTAGCCACCTACCGGTCGAAGAAGTCTACTCTGGAACGGATGGTGAAGATAAGCAAGATCGGAGGAGTTCTGTTCGCATTCTCAGGATTCCTGCAGCTTATGGCGTTCCTAGTCACATATACTACCGGTGACACGATGACCCTGCTCACTGGTATAGTGGGGGTGACCGTCGTATTCTGCATAGCACTGGTCTGTTTTCTTATCCCAAAATACTATGGCCAGTTCTCCAAGAGGTGGGATGCGCGCATAGCCAAGAGCTGCAGGGCGGAAACCGAGCTTAAAGAGAAGATGGAGACGGACCTATGAAGGGCAGGAGGACCCAGTATGAGATATACTGGGAGATACTGGTCTTCTGCAGGGAGCAAAGGACCTTCACGAGCATAATAAACAGATGCGATATGAACTCCAAGAAAGGACAGGAATACCTGAAATTCTTGTTAGGAAAGAAGTACCTAGTGGTGGAAGGCGAGCGCAAATTGTACATGACCACTGCCGCGGGGAGGGAGTACATCTCCCTCTTCAACGGCCTCTACCAGGAACTGTTCAACGAACGGCCAGGATTCAAGTTGAGCTAGAGCTTTCCGGTGAACTCGGCATCGACGCTCCCTCCCACGAGCTTATGATATGACTGCTGTGACTCATGCCTGCGCTTGAGCGTAAGACATTCGCCA
Organism: Thermoplasmata archaeon; assembly: GCA_030673205.1. Classification (GTDB taxonomy): domain Archaea; phylum Thermoplasmatota; class Thermoplasmata; order JAGHBH01; family JAGHBH01; genus DAOVJP01. The sequence continues at coordinate 951 of DAOVJP010000123.1, read as the reverse complement.
TACGAGAGGGTGCCGTCAGAGTGAAGCATGATCTCCGGCATGGTGGCGGGGATGTTCCCGTCGCTAGTCGATCTCAGGATCTCCGGGTTCATTTCATTCTGAAAACTCTATCTGGCAGGCGTTTACCGATTCCTGTGAGTAGAACCCAGCGTGGTGGGAATTTGATCCTAGTAGATCCTTTCAACACTTTTTTAACAATGTATCTTGCAGCCTTCTCGGGTTTCCAGGTGCCGGGCAAAGGTGTATCTGTTTTCAGCATGGCCGTATCTACTGGTCCAGGATATACCAAAGCAAATCTGATATTATTCTTATGATACATGGCATCCAATGACCTGAAGCTATAATTAAGTGCGGATTTGCTGGAGCCGTAAGCTGTGGCGCCGGGCATGGCAACAAACGACTGGAGGGATGAGGTCCCGACAAAAGTCCCTCCGCCCTTTTCCTTCAATACGGGGATCCACTGGCTAACCCAGCTTATAGCCCCAAAATAGTTGACCTCGAATATTCGTTTATGGAATTCCCGATCGAGACCCGTATCATCTTCTTCATCTCCATCGCCTGCATTCAGGAAGAACAATGAGGGATAGAGCTCTCTGTTCATCAATTCTGCAGATGCCTCTTTCACCTGATCAAAATTGCTCACGTCACAAACTAGAGGAATGAGTTTGTCTTCTCCCAAATGTTTTGCCAATTCTTCAAGTTTATCACTTCGACGTGCAATAGCAATAACCTTCCAACCTCTATTAGCCATTTCATAGGCAATGTTCTTTCCAATTCCGGAAGAAGCTCCTGTCACAAGACAAAATTTGTTGGATACTGCCATATACATTCGAAACGGGCACACAGCCTTATTTTATTTTCGCTCCTCGCTTTTAAGCCCCATCTCTAAAACCATTATTGTCATTTGGGGATATTGGTTTTGGCACTGCGTTGTTTAGGGTTGATCCTCCC
>DAOVJP010000095.1 GCA_030673205.1 Thermoplasmata archaeon | reverse complement strand
CCTCTCGATGAAACGGTTCATCCCGTCCTTCCCGCCTCGCACCACCAGTTCATAGAGGCCTTTCTCCCCCATCATCAGGTCATGTATGCGGCCCTCTCTGACCGTCCTGCCCTGGCCGATGATGACGGCGTGATCTCCCACCTGCTCCACCTCGGACAACACGTGGGAGGACACAAGAATTGTCTTGTTCGACCCGCCTATCTTCTTTATCAGGCCCAGCATCTCCTCTCTTCCATAGGGGTCCATGCCGTTGGTGGGCTCGTCCAAAAGGAGTGTCTGTGGATCGTGGACGATGGCCTGGGCGAGCTTAACCTTCTGCTTCATCCCTGTGGAATAAGAGGATATCTTCCTATACCGCTCTTCCCCTATGCCGACGAAATCCATGACCTCGTGGCTCCTCGCCATCACGTCCCTCTTGAGCATTCCTGATATCTGACCCATATAGGATAGGAGTTCTACGGAGTTCATCTCGCCGATGAGACAATCATGCTCTGGCATGTAGCCGATGATATCCCGGACCGCTAGAGGGTTCATTTTGGGGTCGAGACCACCTATGGAGAGCATCCCTTCGCTCGTGGGGACAAGACCCAAGAGGGCCTTGATGAAAGTGCTCTTACCCGCCCCGTTGGGGCCGAGGAGCCCCACTATGCCCCTTGGCATCTTTGTGGTGAACCGGTCCAGTGCAAACACTGGACCGTATCTAACGGTCAGACCGGTTGCGGTTATCGCGCCGCTGTGTGCCATCGCCTCGGTCGCTGTTGTCACAGGGGGGCCGTCAGGCTTCTCTGCTCTACCAATCAAGCCCACAGCCTTCGATTCTGATACCATGAGCACCGAGATGAGTGAGCGAGAGATAAAACTATCTGGGTGGAGTGAACCCCCCTTTTCTCATCCTGACTTTGGGTCATATATGCGGTGGGGTAATATAGCCCCGTCACGAGCAAAGCACAGCTTTGTGAGCGGGCAGAACTTGTTCTGCCTAGGGAGCAAGCGCATGCTTGCGATTCGTGGGACTCATAAATTCGTCCCCTTTTCGTTCGCCTGTTGGCTCGCGACTCGTCGGAACGTTAATGCGCTCCGCCTTTCGCTCAGCAAGCCCCGTCACGAGCAAAGCACAGCTTTGTGAGCGGGCAGAACTTGTTCTGCCTAGGGAGCGAAACTTGCTTTCGATTCGTGGGAACGCTGGTGCGTTCCCCCTCTCGTTCGCCAGTAGGCTCACGACTTAGGGGTATTTCGACTTGAAAAGGAGAAATAGCCCCGTCAGGATTCGATTCGTAGGAACGCTGGCGCGTTCCCTCTTTCGAACCCTGACTTTGGGTCATATATGCGGTGGGGTAATATAGCCCCGTCAGGATTCGAACCTGAGTCACTGGATCCAAAATCCAGAATGATTGACCAGCTACACTACGGGGCTGTGAAGGACTGAAAGGACTGAGCAGGTCCGTAGGAGGCGGAAAAGGCAACGGTTGCATATACTTTTCCGATGAACTACGGGGCTTTTGCGAGTGAAACGAGTGAAAGTCTTGGAGTCGGAGGAGCCTAGAGGGTTCCTCCAAGACTACGGGGCTATGAGGAAGCGAATGTGACTGAATGGCACTGGAGTCGGAGGAAATAGGGGGGGGGGGCCGCAGGCCCTAGACCTTTGTGTGCCTGCCATCTATCATCTCATATTTTAGCGTTCGCCTTTTATACCCGGCCTCTTTTCTCCCTTTGAGGGAAGTAGATGGATGTCCTAGGATTTCCGGTCACGATGCCTGTGTGGATGCCGAACGACCAGTGGATGACGTTCCTTGTGAACTTGGGCGCGTGGGCTCTCGTCGGTCTGCTAGTGATGGTTATAGTGGACAGGATCCTTCATCGCATTGTGAAGAAGACCAAGACCACGGTGGATGATGAGCTCTTTGCCATCGTCCGCGGGCCCGTCATAGGTTTGATCCTCCTGTATGGCCTCGTCCTTTCCTTTGGCCAATTGGACATCAACGAGAGCGCGGAGGGACTGGCCGCTTGGCTCTATAAGATAGTTCTAGCGGTCGCTTTGATGTGGGTGGGATGGAGCATCTACAAGAAGGTCATCCTTCCTCTGATAGCCCATGGGACGATGAAGAAGAGCAAGGGCCTGGAGCGTTCGCTCATACCTGTAATGGAGAGCATAGGGAAGATAGCCATGTTGTTCATCGGCGTCATGGTCTTCCTAGGCTTCTTGGGCGTGGACCCGACGGTGTTGGTGGCGAGTTTCGGACTGGTCGGGTTGGTGGTGGCCTTCGCGGCCCAGGATACTCTAGCCAACCTTTTCGCAGGCATACATCTTCTCTTGGACCGCCCCTTCAGGCTTGATGACATAATTGTATTGGAGGATGGGGACTACTATGAGGTAAAGAGCGTAGGCATGAGGAGCACCAGGCTCTTCAATACCTTCAGGAACACGATGGTGATATTCCCCAACAGCGTGGTCGCAGGGGGGAAGATAGTGAACCTCAGCGAGCCCGACCCCCAGTACAAACTGAGGATACACATAGACGTGGCTTATGATTCGGACATAGAGAAGGCGAAGAAGATAATGCTGGATGTCACCATGGGCGTAGAACATGTGCTGCATGAGGAAGGTCAGACGCCCCTCTCGAAGATATCGGATTTCAAAGACTCTGGCATAGATATGCTGTTGATGTTCTGGGTGGACCATTTCGACAACCAGTGGGGAGCCGCCGCCACCGTGAGGCAAAGAATGCTCGAAGAGTTTGGCAAGCAGGGGATAGAGATACCATTCCCGCAGGTGGTCATACACAAGGCGGAGAACTAGACGCCCGCCCCATCTTCTCCCTCTCCTTCCAGGGCCTCCGGGTCCACCACAGCCAGCACGAGCTGCATGGTCTCATCCAGCGCATCCAGCGCGGAGAACTCGAACTCGTTCAATTTCTTGCTGGTCTCCTCCACGAAGGCATCATCCTTGATGGACATGAGGTTTATCTTGACATTCAGTGATGCACCCTGGATGGCAGCGTCTGCCATGAGCGCGGAGACCCCAGCATCCGTTATGGAGTTCTGGTTTCCCTTTTGGGCCACGACAGTGGTCAATTTGAGCAGTTCGTTGCACACTTTGCATACCTCTAGGGGGACCGAGGTCGCCTTTTTCGTAGCATCTTGAATAGCCCCGGAACGGGCACTCTTCTCCTCTTCGGTCCCCTTTGGCATCTTGAAGGCGGCCATGAGCTGATTGAAGGCATCGGTGTCCTCGTCGATGATCTGGACCAAGCGGTTTCGGAGTACGTTGCTTCTTCCACGGACCGCGAGCATCATATCCTGGCTGTCGGCGTACTTCTCCTTTCCTATGGTGAGATTACATACCATTCCTGCAAGGGCTGCGGCCAAGGCGCCAGAGAGGGCGGCCACGCTTCCGCCTCCGGGGGCGGGGGATTCGCTTGTCAGTTCATCCAGGAATTCCTTCACGTTCTTGTCTACCAACATCATCTCACCTCACGTACTCCACTATCCGATATACCATCTGCTCTATATCATATATTCTATTACCTTTTCTTCTAGATCGAAAGGGGCCAACTGGCTGAGTCCGAGCTTCTCCGCCGCGAGGGCCAGCATCCCCTTCTCCTCTCCCAATTCCAGTCCTTCTTTATCGGCGTAATATCTCGCGGCCATGAGCAAAGCCTCTTTGGGCACGACTCCGACGATCTCGCTGCCTGTGGCTCTGGAGCCCAGCTTTTTTGCCTCTTCGGCGCAGGCCTCGTAGGCTGTGTGTGGCGCGGTTATCTCGTAGTCCACCAGGTTCATGGACACCTGTGATATGTTGTGTTCTTCCAAGAGAACGCCCATGCCTTTGACGGCCTGGAGTCTGCCGGGTATGCGCTTGGCCTTCCCATCCTCTCCCATTATCTTGTTCCCCTCCTCGTCCCGCATGAGCTTTCCGCTCGTCCGCACGTTCTCCCCTATGATCTTGGCTATGGACACATCGTTCGTGTTCAAATTAACATTATAGGCTATGAGGAATTTCCTGGCGCCTGTTATAACGGCTCCTGTCTTGGGAATGAATTCCGAAGGGCCGTAATCAGGGGCCCATTCCGGATCCTTGATCTTCTCTTCCAGGCCTTCGTATTGCCCCCTCCGCACGACTGCCAGGTTCTGTCGCTCCGGTCTTGTGGCGGCATGTTCATAGAGATAGACAGGTATGCCCAGCTCTTCTCCCACCTTCTTCCCATAGGTGTTGGCGGCCTCAACGCAATCTTCCATCGTCACTCCCCGTACAGGGATGAACGGCACCACGTCAGTGGCCCCCATGCGAGGGTGTTCGCCTTTGTGCTGTTTCATGTCGATGAGCTCGACCGCCTTCTTTGTAGCACGAAAGGCCGCCTCCACCACGCTCTCTGGTGGGCCGACGAGGGTGACCACGGTCCGGTTGTAGTCCTTGTCCATCTCGCTGTTCAGCACAACGGCGCCGTCGACGGAGCGTGCCTCGGAGAGGATGGCCTCTATGATCTTTTCATCGTTCCCCTCAGAAAAATTCGGTACGCGTTCGATTATCCTCTCCATACTAACACCGCTGGGGAGAGCATGGTCTGGAGATAAATATGTTTCGGGACTTCAAAGGGCTATGAGGGACTGCACAGGCCGTGGCGCAATAGGTGGCTGTGTCGGTCTGGTGTAGCTGTGTTGTCTCGGTGTAGTTGTTCCAGTGTGACCTATGTTGGCTCGGGAGTTCCACCCGTGTCTGCGGGGTCGATGGTGGTGTCGGTAACCGGTTCGGGGGTGTCTGGTTCTGTGGTATCTGCCTCTATGAAATCTGGCTCCGGCTCTTCGACCATCGCCACCGTCTCCTGTTTCTTGGCCAACATGGGTATCTTGTCCTTGAAGAAGTAGAACGCAGCCCCCAGGACCAGCAGGACGGCCAGGATGGGTATCAGCATGGAGCCCCCTTCATCCTCCTTCGACGGGGCGTTGGAGGCGCGGAGCTCCATGGTCTCGGTCCTGGCCTCGGTCCAGTTGTCGTCGTAGACCATAAGCCGGTAATAGAAGGTGTCCATGGTATCCAGATAGGCCACGGCCTCGTTCGTATCGGAGACGTTCATCTCCTCCACGGTCCAGGTTCCGCTGTGGTTAGAGGAGTTTGTGTTGTATGCTATGAATGCCCCTGCGATGCCGTTGTCACTCTCCAAGGGCACGGTGATCTTGGTCTTCTCGTTCTCTATGAAGGCGGTGGCATTTCCTGCAGCGGGGGGAGTGGCCTTGTGATCATATGCTGTAGAGAGGGGTGTGGCGGAGTTTATGGAGCGGGTCGCTCCTGGCCATCCATTTGCGCCTCCGGATGATGTGTCATCGCTATCGTATAGGACAGCTACGACAAATACGTTGGTGATATCGATGGGCACCTGATTGTCACCGGGGTCTAGTTCGGGAACGGTCCATGTGAACTCTCCGCTCCATGATTCTCCAGGCTGAAGGACCACGGGTTCCATCTTGGCCGCGAAGCCCCGGAACACGTTATGGCAGGTGACGTTCATGTCAATTTCGGGACTGTAGGCATCCACGTGATCTTCCACCATACAGATGTTGATAAAACCGTTGAGGGTATCGCCGTCTCCTCTCAGCTCCCCCAATGCCAACACGCCCCCCTCCTTCTCATTATATCGGACGGCGGCCTTGACGCGAAACGAACTGCCGGTAAAGAGTTGAGTAACTTCTACGTCGGCCTTCCTGAACGCCTCTCCTATGCCGGGCGGCCCCGTGATGCCAGTTCTGGCTCCCGCCTCGTTGACATCCTGTTCTATGGTAGCCTCGTTTGTGGCTGTGTTGCGGTATCCGTCGTCCGTGAGGATAAAGGGCACGAACTGTATGTTCTGGTGCTGGGCCCATTCGCTTCCCTCGGCCGTATAGAGGACATCGCCGCCTT
>DAOVJP010000171.1 GCA_030673205.1 Thermoplasmata archaeon | reverse complement strand
GATGGACAGCGCCTGACCCGCTATGGCCCTGGCCGCCACGTGTATGACGCAGGGCATGAGCTCCCCCGCTATCTTGTACATGTTCGGGAGCATTAACAACAAACCCTGGCTGGCAGTGTAGGTGGTGGTGAACGCTCCTGCGGCTAACGCACCGTGTATCGCTCCAGCTGCGCCTCCTTCGGATTGCATTTCCACGACGTTCACAGGCTGACCAAAGATATTCTCTCTCCCTTTGGCCGCCCATTCATCCACATGTTCGCCCATAACGGACGAGGGTGTTATCGGGTATATGGCAGCCACTTCGCTGAACGCATAGCCCACATGGGCCGCAGCAGTATTTCCATCAACACTCTTCATCTTGCCCATTAGTATCATCTCTCCCCCTAAGGGGGAGGCTGTGATAGAAGGCACTATTCATAAGGCTTTCCCAAGCGTTCCTCGAGACCGGGACAACACAATTGCAATAAAGGGAAAAGGAAAATGACCTTAAAATATTGAAATTAGAAATGTCTGGCCCTCTGATCCATGCCCTGTTGACCCCGGTAAATACTTATATCTCCTCTTCTCTCCAGCGATATAGGTGTGACTTATGCGAGGAGCAAATATCGTATTGGCGCTTGTAATAGCTGGAATGTTCTTTATGCCGACCCTACTGGCCTTACCATCAGAAGTGGACGATGGGACCAGAGCAGCGGGAGATGTTATAGAGGGGGTCACGGTGAGTGCATCACTCACGGCTGCTGCGGATAACTCATATAGATCTGGATCCGATCCCAGCGATACGGACGGTTATTACGAGATCCCTCTCCCTCCGGGCGAAGTATATTCCATCGGCGCGAACTATTACGAACTATCAAACGATTATATCCATGCCCAGTCCAGTTTCACTGGCACCCATGTTCTCCTCTCTGGAGAGGATTTGGAGAGCAACATATCGCTCATACCCATACCTCCTCAGTCCGTAACGATAAAGGGGTATCTGAAAGATGAAGAGGGAAATGGCATAGAGGTCCAGCAGGCCGATCACGATTTCAACTACTATTGGAGCAACGACCAGGGCTATGGGTACAGCCAGTCTTACGATCCTTACACCTCCCAGGAATGGAACACCGATGTGGGCACGACCTCAAGCGGCTACTTCGAGTTCGACGCCCCACCTGGGGATTTCTCATTCTCCATACACGCAGATGGGTATGTGGGCCTATTCCATCCAACCTTCTCCGCCTCGGCGGACCGGTGGGCCAATTTCACCCTGGAAAAGGAACCAGTGTGCGACTGCTGGATAAACGGGACGGTTATTGAGGGAACGGTTGGGGCCGCACTCCAGTCCATACAGGTTTCCCTGAACGGCACCACCACCGATGGCAAGGAGTTCTGGGGTGGAGATGAGACCGATTCCAACGGCAACTACTCAATAAACGTTCCTGCGGGCGATTACTGGCTTGATTTTGCCACCTATGACAGCGTGTACATGCCCCTGAACGATCAATATGCTCATCTGGGTGCTTCTGGAGACTCCTTGATACTGGATGCAACCCTCACACCATACCCAACATACACCATTAACGTACAGGTCAACCAGGCAAGAGCGGAAGGAGTTCCATCCATAAACGTTGCATGGAACTCGAATAACGATGACCCATATTATTCTGATTACGGTTATGGGGAGACGAACAATACCGGTTTCTACACCTTTGATGCAAGGGCGGGGAGTGGAATAATAACATGTCCCAGTGTTTATGGCGGGGACGAGTATTACGTCCAACAGAAGGACTTCTCTCTGCCGGATGATTCTGGAAAGACCTTGACATTCGAACTCGAACCTATCGTGAAGAGCGCGACGATCAATGGGACGGTGACTGATTCAGTTCCCACCCGGGCCCCCGTGGCCAGCGCAACGGTGAGCGTGACCGTTACCAACACACATGGCACCTTCTCCGACTACGTCATGACCGACTATCTTGGATACTATGAGATAGCGGTGCCTGAAGGGGATGCGAGCCTAAGTGTCAGCAGCTACTCATATTACATAGCCACCTCTGATATCACCCTAGGCCCCCAGGCTAGTGTGACACATGATTTCCTCCTCGAACCTGTTGTGGAGGACTGCAAGGTATGCGGCTACGTCACCGTGGGCACATACACAGGAGGACCGACACCGCTCCCTGACGACCTGGACGGCGATGGAAACCCTGACATCACCCCAGACCTGGATGACACCACGGCACCCTCCACAATAACGGATCTAGCCGTAAAGGACTTCGGGCCCAACTATGTCATTCTCACATGGACCGCAGTGGGAGATGACGGAACCGAGGGCACGGCCAGCTACTACAGGATAGGATATTCCTCCGAGTCAGCGATAGTGGATATGCCCAGCGAGACCAGCCATCACGTCATAGGGCCGAGCCCCGCTGCTTCCGGAGAGACGGAGACATTCAATGTTTCATATCTGACGGAGGATACGGAATACTGGTTCGCGGTTGATGTCTTCGATGACAATGATAACAACGCCTCCTCCAACATAATCAGAGCCATCCCCTCCCAGAAAACAGAGATCGAGACCATCTCTCCAGAAGCTGGAGGCGAAGTAGCCTTGGGCGGCGCAACGGTGGAGATCCCACCTGGCGCCCTTTCTGGGGACGAGGATGTCGATGTGACCATAGAAAGGAAGATCCCCTCCTCCGATGAGCGAGATTCCGTGGGCGACTCCACGAAGAAGAAGATGGTGGGCGACATATTCGATTTCGATGCGGGGGACACGGAGTTCAACCAAGACGTGACCATCACCCTACCATTCGACCCTGATAGCGTTCCAGAAGGATGGAACCTGGGCATTTTCGGTTGGAGCTTGGATGGACAGACAGGATGGAACCTTGTTGCTGGTGAACAGACCGAGGGCACCGACACGATAAGCGTCCCCGTGTCCCACTTCAGCCGCTATGCGGTGCTGGCAACTGCAGAGGAGACCGCACCAACCTCCTCCCCCACCGAAGACATAGAGGACATATTCGGCATGTTGGGATACGTAGGACCGGTTCCCATACTGCTCATCATAATATTGCTGGCCGTTGTTCTCGTTGTTGTGGGCGTAGTCGCCAAGAAGAAAGGCTCGAAAACCCCGCCGGCAATGCCTGCCGCACCACCCGTTCCTCCTGCGCCGATGCCGCCACCATACGAGCCTGTTCCACCGCCGCCCCAACCCGGAGTGTATCCTCCTGCTCAACCCGCAGTTGCACCTCCCCCTGCCCCACCGGCCGCATCGGAGATCCCACCACAATACGCCACCCCTCCTGCACCCCCCTTGGCGGCACCCATACCACCACAACCAGCAACTCAACCGCTTGCTCCAGCACCAACACCTGCTCCCGTAGGTGGGAAGGCTATACCGCCCAAGGGCAAGTGCAGCAACTGCGGCTCGTCGAACATGGAATTCTATGGCAACGGGAGCGGCATGTGCGCCGGTTGTGGATACTCATTCTGGTGGGATAAGGCCCGACAGCCCGCGGTAGCACCACAACCAGCACCCATTCCACAAGCAGAGCCAATGCCACAACCAGCACCTGTCCCTCAAGCAGAATCCATACCACAACCAGAGCCGACACCAGAACTAGAACCCGCTCCACAACCTGAACCCACTCCAGAAGAACCAGCAGAGCCGAGTTGCCCAGAATGCGGAAGCACTAGTATTCAGACATATCCCGATGGCAGCCATTCGTGTTTCGACTGTGAGAACGTGTGGTAGAAAGGACCTACTTCTTTCGGATCTCTTCGAGTATCTGTCGTGCCAGGTCCTCTCGGACCTTGCCAGTCTTTGCTAGACGAGTTGCAACTCGGTCCACCTCGTCGCCCTTGGCTCCCGCCTGGACGGCGATGTTCCTGGCATGTAGGCCCATGTGTCCCTTCTGGATACCTTCCGACGTGAGGGCACGCAGGGCGGCGATGTTCTGCGCCAATCCCACGGCTGCTATGATCTCACCCAGTTCGGCCGCGGTCTTCACATCGAGTATCTTCACGCAAGCCTTGGCCGCAGGATGGACCTTTGTGGCCCCTCCGACAAGTCCAACGGCCATGGGCAGTTCTATCTCCCCTATCAGATCCCCCTCTTCATTCTTAAAATATTTAGTGATACTGCGATATCGGCCATCCCTAGCAGCGTATGAATGGGCGCCAGCCTCCACAGCCCGGGTGTCGTTGCCCGATGCCCTTACAACAGCGGATATGCCGTTCATAACACCCTTGTTGTGTGTGGAACACCTATACGGGTCGGCGTCGGCCAGCGCATAGGCCAATAGTATAT
>DAOVJP010000485.1 GCA_030673205.1 Thermoplasmata archaeon | reverse complement strand
CCTCGCCCTCACCCGTGAGAGCTTTTCTTGTGCCCTCGGCTGCGACCAACGCCGCCGCTCCCGCTACTCCTACTGCCCCCTCCACCTTTGCCCCTTCCGCATCTTTATCTGAGAATAGGCCATCTATCTCTAGGGAATTCTGGATCTCGTCAGTTATGAGCTCTCTTGCCTCTTCCTCGGTTATCCCCTCTCCCACAAAAGAATTACATACCGGGCACCAGAACGCCTTGCTGCTCATGAACGCCCCACACTCTGGACATAGGAATATCTCTCCGCCGTCCTCCACTACATCGATAGGAACGTTCTCTCCTGATCCCAGGAACCTCTGGAATGCCCCCGCTGCATCGCCCTCATCCTTATCGTTCTTATCCTCTCTTTCCTCCACCTGCCCCCCCACCACTATGCCTTCTTCATCGAGAGCCGTTCCACAGACATCACATTTGTCCGCATGGGCATAGATGAAAGCTCCACAGTTCTTGCAAAGGGCTAGAACATCCTCTCTCTCCTCTTTTCCAACCCCCTCGTAGTCAGGGGGTCGTTCCTCCATGTCCTCAACGGAAGTGCCACATATCCCACAGGCCTCCTCTCCCTCTTTCATAAAGGCGCCGCAGTTGGAGCACAGGTAGACGGCCCCCGCCTCCGCGCTCTCTCCGTGGGGTATCGTCTCCAGCACATCGGTTTTCACCCCGAGGAAGGATTTGAGTGCATCTGCACCGTCTATCTCTTCCTCCTCACCCATGAGCCCCTCCTCTCCAAGCAAGCTCTCCGGCAGATCTTCACCACACACTTCGCAACGCTCTTGCTCTTCTCTTACAAATGCGCCGCAGAAGGGGCAAACCCTCAGATTGGAGAGCGGCTCTCCTTCTACCAGATCATCTTCCCACATAACCCCTGGCGACTCTTCGATCTCCTTGAAAAGCACATCGTCCTCAGTGGCTTCCATATCGCCATAGTCAGATAGTGCCAGGCTCATCTTCTCATCCTCGCCGGGTATGTCCACCCCCATCTCT
>DAOVJP010000085.1 GCA_030673205.1 Thermoplasmata archaeon | reverse complement strand
GTCAACACGCCCACCTCCAGGCCCAGGGCCTTCTGCACTCCCCGGAAATGTTCTCCAGGCTTCTCGTGAATATAATTATAGATCATCTCCCGACGCTCGTGTTCCAGCAGCCGGTGGCGCTCTATCTTGGAATAGCCCACTATGGCCGCGACCCCCATCAATAGCAAGAGGAGCATGTTGGGCACGAGGCCGCTGGCGAGGCCAAGGCCTTCTCCAGTGGTGCTGGCGGCCATGGGTGGTTCGGAAGACGCTCCATCGTCCGGGGTCTGGTTCGAGGGGTCAACTAAGTGCTTGGGGAACCCATCAACATCGCTGGCACTTTCAGAGGGTGCCATAGCTACAGGAGTAGTGGAGTCATAAGAGCCGCCCCCATTGCCTGTGGTGCCGTTGGTATACTCTCTATTCCAGTCATCCTCTCCCTCCCCTCCCACACTCGTTTCCTCCGGCGTCTCCACCAGGAGGGAGGTGTAGGGCGTCACGAAGCCGTATTCGATGGCAAGGGCTGTCACGTTCTCCACCAGGGCGGTGTCGTTCTCCGCCACGGCTATCTCATCCAGCAGGTGCTGTATCTTCCAGTAGGCCCAGAACCGCGGGATGAACGTATGGTTCGTGTCCTGCTCCAGGGTGAACGTCTCGGTGAACGTCTTTGTTCCTTCCCAGGAGAGGGCTTCCACGGTGGAGGTCATCTTTTCGGTCCCCTCGTACTTCCCTACCACCACGACCTCCGCGCCCTCGAACAGCTGGCCGACCTCGACGGGATGTACATCGTAGGCACTCTCGGAATAGCTGAAGAGGAGGTTCTTGAGAAGAGGGGTGGAGATGGTATCATAGAAATCGGTTATCTGCTCGCTAGCATCCTGGCCCTCGTATATCCGCAGGGCTATGCCGTTGTTCTCCAGGCTCATCGCCTTGAGGAAATCGAAGTCCAGGTTATAGCCGAAGCCCAGGGAGAAGATGGCTACGCTGGCGGTGTTGGCATCCAGCACGTTCTCGCGGATAGCCTCGGTGTTCGTCGTTCCGGCAGTGGGCAGTCCGTCGGTCAACATGACTATGATGGGCACCGTGGTCTCGGAGGTCTCGAACATGTCCAGTGCCGTGAGCATGGCATCGTTTATGTTAGTGCTTCCCCCTGCCATTATCTCATTTATGTAGTCCACGGCATCGCTCTTGTTCTCCTGGCTCACCCCTATCAGTTCGGTGCTGTACTGCGATATGGCGCTGTCGAACAGGACTATGTTGAATCGGTCCTCCGGAAGCAGTTGGTCCACTATCTCGGCGAAGGCCTGCTTCAGTTGTTCTATCTTCTCTCCGCTCATGGAGCCAGAGCGGTCCAGGACGAAGATGATGTCCTTGGGCATGGCCTCCCCGCCCAGATCGGAGCGTTGGGGGGAGAAGATGTGGAAGAAGTATTCGCTGCTTCCGTCGTTGTAGTTCATTATCGTCCCGTTGATCGGAGGGGCGGCCAGTTCGTAGGCGACAAGGAGGTCGGCGGAGGGGATGGTATCTGTGGCGTTGTAGGACACGGCCACCTCGCGGGAGGAGATCCAGTCCACACTGGCGTCCGGATAGTTCTCCACCGCTAGGCTGTTCACATGTAGGTCCGAGCGTATCGTGATATCGATGGAAAGAGCCTCTATTGTGTGGTCCAGATGGCCGCTGGAGAAGGGGAGGACATATTCGTAGCCTCCAAGTCTCTTCTCCAGGAACTGTTCGTACCTGAGCCCCACAAGTATCTCCTGCCCCGGAGAGAGGCTGATGGAATAGGAGAACACGTTACTTCCCTGGTCTTCCACGAGACCGGCGTCGGTGCCGTTGATCGTGGCGTTCTCGAAGGCCTGTTTTCCCTCTTCTTTAGAGACTATATCAGCATAGTATGTCTCATTGTCTATGCAGAGGGAGAAGTTGGAGATGAACGCCTTCTCGGGTATCTCGAAGGTGAACATGGCGGTGGCCGAATCATTGGAAGGATTTCGCACCAGCTCGTAGATGTTGGTGGTGGCATAGTTGTTGTTCACATCGGCGGTGATGTGCATGTATCCTACCTCCGCTCCTTCTTCGCCCGCCTCCTGTCCCAACCCCGTTGGCATGGGCAGTACACAGTATGAACATAGGATCAACAGGATAAGTGAGAATACGATATATCCATCGAATTGCCCCGTGCCTCTCACTCCCTTTCGGGACCTCTCCTTTCCTCCTTCTTCCGGCCTATGTTCAAGCATCTTTTTGCCTCCATAGTGGAATTGTCCCGGGACACATATAACCAGGTTGGTACACTTTTTAGCCTTTTACTTAAGGTTGTTGGTACAAAGAGGGAACTGTTCTTTTTTGGGGGGGGTGAGGGGTGAGGTGGGAAAGGAGACAGGGTTGGAGGTGGTGGGAGGAGAGAAAAGCGCGAAGGAGAGGGAAGAGCTGAGGAGTGGGGGGAAGGTTGGATAAGACCATTCGAGAATGTCGTTCTCCTTTCGCCTCTCTGCTATGCAAGATGTTCTTACAACGCTTTCCTTCCGAGATGTGAGAGATATAGTCGGAGGGCGTGCTTGCTTGTCCTCCATTCCCGCCCGCTCTTCACCGCTGGCAACTCGCCTTGTTTGCATCGCAAAGCCAGATACTGTGGGCTGTATGGAGCTTCCTTTGCCGCTTCGCTGAGGGAAAGAAGCTCATCCTCTGCTGTACCGACCTGATCGAGCAGGTCAACAAGGCTGGCCCCCATGAGGATCTTGAGGAATTCTGTCAGCGGAGCGAGATTATCCTTGGCGGCTGCGGCCAGCGCCCTCATATACTGTTCTCTGTGGGATGGGAGGATATGGATCGGTGGCCAGTTCCGACGTAGGAAATGAAGGTTGAGGAGGAGGCGCCCTACTCTGCCGTTGCCATCGCTGAACGGGTGTATCCGCTCGAACTCGAAATGCAGCCAAGCTCCGAGGGTGAAGACATCGTTCCCCTCAACATCCCGGTCTCTGTACGCCCTCTCCCATCTCTCCATCTCCCTGACCACCTTCTCCATCCTCGGCGGGGTGAATGAAGCACCCTCGATCCGCACGTTCACCCTGCGCCACTGTCCGGCGTCTAAAAGGATCCCACGGAATATCCCTTCATGGAACTCAAGCACCGTGTTCAACGTAGTATCTGTGTGACGACAGACCACAAGGTCTCTGAACACACGCTCGTGCTGCAGGGTTTCCAAGACCTCCATCACCGGCTTCCGGGCGACGCTCTTCCCCTCCAGGATAAGGCGCTCTGCTTCTTTTCTTGTGATGGTGCTGCCCTCTATGGCGTTCGTCCCCCAGGTGTTGAGTGCCCCACTCCGCTTCCAAACCTTTTCTGGCAGGTCCTCGAAACCGGTTCTCTCAAGAAGTGCGGAGCGAAGAGCCTCTAGTATGATTTGCTTCATGTTTACTCAATTAATCATATACGCCTTTTATACTTATATGGTTTTCGGTGTGAATGCCACGAAAACAGAGGTATGGGGTCGAAGGTATCTCTCACCGTGGGGTGTGGGAATGGAAGAAAGGGCACGGGGGAGGGGAGAGGGTTGGGGGATGGTTGGAGGAGAGAGGAGGTGGTGAGAGGAGGGAGTGGGAATGGGGTTAGATATCAGGGTACTTTAACCCCCTGTGATCAGGCACATATCTTCTGTCCAGTGTTGCAGGCATGTACGGCTTTGGGATAATCTTAATAATCGAGGTGGTGATTTACGCGCTATGAAGAAGGGAAAAAGAGAAGGGTCTGGGTCAGACGGCACCGATGTTGGCAGAGCGAGTGGAAAGATGGTGGCTGTAAGGAAGTGTGTGGATCAGGCGATGAGTGGAGAGGGAAATGCGCTCGTTATCGACAGCTATAAGGATGTCACCAAGACCCGCCTCGTCAGATCATTGGAAACGTACTCTGAGGCAAAGAACGCCCCTTTCCTATCTGCAAGATGCCGCCATAGGGATTCCATGAAACCCTATGTACCGTTCGTGGGGGTGGTGACCCGGTACCTCGAGGATTCGGATGTCAACGGTACCTTGATAGGCGAGACCATCAAGAGCCTTCCCTATGAGATGGGGGGAGTACTCCCCATCCTAAAGCGCTTTCGTAGTGACTGGGGCGGATATGACTTTCTCAGAAAGGATGTGGCTATCTCCGAGATCGGAAAGTCCAGTGATATCGTATTCGAGGGGTTCTCTCGATTGCTCATAGCTATCGCAGAGGAAACGCCACTGATGTTGTGCTTGGAGGATATCCATTGGGCGGACACCTCGTCCATAAAGCTATCCCATTATATGGTAAGGAGCATCAGGGATTCTAGGATATTCTTCTATCTTACATATGACTCTCAGAAACTATCTGGGAGGGGCGGGATAGTGACTGATACCATCTATGCGATGGAACGGGAGGAGAGGGCCACCAGGCTTACTCTCCAGGGCGTAACTCTTCCCGAGAGCCCAGAGCTGGCCAGTTCTTTTCTTGAACTAGAGGGAGTTTCCGAGGAGGTTACGGGAGAGTTCCATGGAAAGGAAAGCGAGGAGGCTATGGGAGTAGAGGTATCCAAGAGGGAGACCCCAGAAGTCCATAGGGAGCCTATTGCTGATAGGATCAACAAATTGGACGAAGAAACCAGTGGGGTGCTGAGATACGCCGCCGTAGTGGGGTATGTCGTGGACACCAAGATATTGGGGTGTGCCACACAGATCGATGACACAAGCCTGCGTGCCGCATTGGATAGACTGGAAGGCACAGGGCTTATCGAACAAGATAAACGTGGGATGGATAAGTACAAGTTCAATGCCGAGGCATACGAGATAGTATATTCCCAGCTTCACCTAAAAGTGAGACAGCAAGCCCACAGAAGGGTAGGCCTCTGCATCGAGAAACACTATGACACAGATGTGGATGAGGTGATACACGATCTTGCACTCCACTTCATAAACGCAATGGAACATGAGAAGACCGTAGAGTATGCAACAAAGGCCGGGGATTGCGCTGCAAAGATATTCGCACCACACGAAGCTCTGACCTATTACAAGATCGCGCTGGACGTTCTGGAAAGACTCAACAAAGACCCCAAACGGGACAAGAGGAGGATAGCAAAGAAGATAGCTGTCCTAAAGAGACTTGGCAATACCTGCTACATTGTGGGTGAATGGGACTCTGCGATAGACTACAATAAACAGCTCATCGTTTTGGGAAAAAAGGAAAGCGATGAAAAAAGCATTGCAGAGGCACAGTTTCATCTGGGACAGATATTCCAAGAGAGAGGTCAACTTGACGAGGCGCTCCAGGCATTAGAGGCTGGCCTGGAGATCGCCACGAAGAGCCACGACACGAGCCTCACCGCCGAATGCCACAGACTGATCGGGAAAGTGTTTTGGAAAAGAGGACATCTGGACGATGCTGTGGACAGCATTTCCAAGGGCATAGGGCTCGCGGAGGAGGCGGGTGACAAGAGCCTCTTGGGAAAGATGTACGGCAACATGGGGGTTGCATATCTGGAGAAGGGGGATTACGGGCTGGCCATGGATTATCTTCAGAGGAGCATAGAGATCTTGGAAGATGCCAACGATCTGTTGGAGTTGACGAATACCTACAACAATATTGGGTGTGTATATGGAAGGACAAAGGATTATGAGAAGGCCCTTGAATACTATGAGAAGCAGATAGAGATAGCTAAGCGGATAGGAGACATTCGCCTTGAGGGTTTTGGGCTTGTCAACAGCGCAGAGGAACTGGCAGAGATCGGGGACAAAGGGAGATTTGGGGAGGCCATGGAACGCTGCAAGAGATCACTCCAGATATTTGAAAAACTGGGCGATAAGAGGATGATCGCCGGGTCCCACAATATATTTGGCATGATATTAGCCAAGCTAGAGGAATGGGACAAGACCACAGAGCATTTCGAGGAGAGCATCAGGCTCATGGAAGAGGCGGACATGCCCTATGAGTTGGCAGACACCCTTTTCGAGTTTGGGCGGATATACAAGGGTAAGGGAGATGCTCCCCAGGCGATAGAACAGCTCACAAAGGCGAAAGATATCTGGGAGGGGATCGGCAACATGGCAATGGCGGAAGAAGCAGCCAAACTTTTGGAAGAGTTGGGGGCATTGAAGGTAATCGGACCAAAAGACGACCTAAACAAAGAGCATTGAAAGCCTTTTTATCCCCCCTCCTCCCTCCCATGTACAATGCTCAGACTAGCCTTTCTGGTGAACCCCATAGCGGGCATGGGCGGAAGGGTGGGACTCAAGGGAACTGACGGCGAGGAAACACTCAAGGAGGCCATCAAGCGAGGTGCAGCTCCCAGGGCACAGGATAGGGCG
>DAOVJP010000229.1 GCA_030673205.1 Thermoplasmata archaeon | reverse complement strand
GGTTCTATCTCGTTCGATATTGCCGCATAGGTCTCATCCAGCGGAACGTAGTTCGTGTATCGTAGACCATCGATCACCGCCCGCTCCTTCTCCGCGATGAATGCGCTCTTTCCCTCCACCATGATCTTTCTGACACCAAAGATGTGGGCGGGCTTCGTTTTAATGTAACGCACCTGGAAAACCCCTGTCTCCAGTTCTATCTCCAGGGTTTGTGATCTTCCCGTACACATAACATCCACGACCATTGGCATCTGGGTTGTGGTCCCATAATGCTCATAGGCCTTCCACAACGAGACATACGAGGGAGGATACAGGCTTGAGGCGACGCACAGAATATTGGTTCTTGGCAGACAGTATTTGCCCCGCATAACACGAACAACCTCGCCATCAGCGACCATACGGCTCAACAGGACGGCAGCATAATCGCTGTCCAAACCCAGAGCAGCGGCGAACTGCTGCCCGGTGAACACGGAAGACTGCAACGCCTCCAACCGGCGCACGATCGAGAGCCTGTTCATATTACATATATAGCACAACACCCTTATATGTGTTTTGTTGTCGACAGTTTATCAAAAATGCAACTTGAGAGCAACAAAGCACATAAGGAGAATAAGACATGAAGTGATGCTCAGTGGAAAAAAAGCGGGCAGCCCAGTACCAACGCATCGGCGTGGACGTGATAGTAATCCCAACGCACAAGCTGCCCCAAGACCTCAAACAACGATACAAAGCCGTGCAAGAATACATCCATCCAGACTAACACCCTCCACCCCTGGCCCTGCGGGTTCCAAGTTTCACACAAATTCACCTTACACCATTGCCAAGCCCAATAGTAGACCTCTTCTAGAAACCCGGAATTTCCCTACGCTCCTTGGGACGAATGTCCCGAGGGAGGAGGAAGCAAATGCTTCCTACGCTTTTTGCGCAGACGCTAAGAGAAACAACAGAGGGGAAGGGAAGGTGTTTCCGCTCGTTAGTCTATCCCTATCACTTCCAAAGTGTCTATCCAGTTACTCCTCTCTCAACATTAACTGCAAAATGAACCTCGGAAAGTGCCTCGTATAAGTCTATGAGCTCGGTTTCATTCCCTTCTCCGACAAAGAGAATTGCTACGATTAGGTCATAATGGGTGCCGTTTATCCACATGTGTCCTGGTTGCCAGTTTGTGACTTCTCCACCTGTTTCATTTATTAGATGCCATGCGACAGACTGATTTACTTCTGTCATGAATGCCACCATGATTTTACCAGGAACCTGAGTATGCGGCGAAATAGGTTCCGAATCGTGTAGGTAGACCGCCACTACAATCGTTCCAACTGCAATTGCGACTACGAGCAGCAATACCAACATTTCTTTCCCTATTTTGGGAGCTTTTTGTTCTCCACCATTTCCGTGTTTCATTTCATCCCCCATAGCCACAATTATCTTCAAAGTGACTATCCCGTTACTCCTCCTTCATGAGTACCCACATCAAAAACCTCGGGAAGTGCTTCGTACAACTCTATAAAATTGGTCTCGTTTCCTTCTCCAACATGGAGTTGAGCTACAATAAGCGTATGTTGAGTGTTGTTTATACGAGTTATAGTTTCCTGCCAGCTTATGACCTCTCCACCCGTTTCATTTACTAACTCCCCCGCGGCAGATTGATTTATTCCTGGCATGAACCAAATGACGATTTCACCAGGAAACTGAGTAACCGTCGGAATAGGTTCCGAATCTCGGAGGTAGACCACTACTGTAATCGTTCCGGCTACAATCGCAACTATGAGTAGCAATCCCAACATCTTTTTCCCTATTAGGGGAGCCTTTTGTTCTGTATCCATTTCGTGTTTCATTTCATCCCCCATAGCCACAATTATCTTCAAAGTGACTAACCAGTTACTCCTGCCTCAATCCTTAGTGCGTCATAAACACCCGGGAGCGAGGCGTATGAGGATATGAAAGTCGTTTCATTTCCTTCTCCCACAATGAGGTGGGCTACAACTAACTCATACTGAGTGTTATCTATCCATACGTTCTCCTCATACCACATCTTGATTTCACCACCTGTTTCGTTTACAATGTCCCATGCCTCAGACTGATTCGTTTCCGGCATGAATCTTACCAGAATCTCGCCAGAAATCTGGCGGAAGGGCGGGAGAGGTTCCGTGTCTTGGAAGGACATTACTGTTACAATCGCCACAACCAAAATTGCAATCAACACCATTATCCCTACAATTGTTCCCTTCTGGGAAATTTCTTGCTCTCCGTCTTTCATTATTTTTCCTCCTTAGCTCTCTGTGAACGCCATAGACCATATGTGGTCGGAAACAAACGAAGACGTAACCAGATAAGGCCCGATGAGCGTTGAGTAGTTTGGGTCCACCACCAAGTAATACATCTCCCCGTCATATTCATAATAGCCGGTAATGACGACAGTATGACACATGTTGGCGTTTGAGTCAGAGTAGTCCTCTGCGGTGTACACTATTGGATCATACTCAGTAATTTCGTCTATGACTCTTGTTTCTATGGCATCATCCGTTGGGCTACCGGTGTACAAAAACCGTTGGTCATACCAATTCCTAGATTGGAGATATATAACAATTGAATCATATGCAGGAGCGGTATTTATCGCCATCCCATTGTCCCAATTATCGTCTCCGCAATTGTTTTTGATGTCGTTGTATGTTTCTCCTGTTCTTCCGAACCAGTGGGCTGTTTCTAGGAGGCTTGTGTAGCCGCAGTGGTCTGAGGAGCCTTGCCAGTATCTTGGGAAGAAGAAGAGTTCTCTTAGTCCTTCTTGGCTTATTCTGAACATGGACCATATCTGTCCGTATACGGTGAAGAAATCTACGCGGAGGCTGATAAGCGTGTAGATGGCTGTTTCTATTGTTCCGGTCTGATGGGTGTCGCTTCTGGTGGGCGGTCCTACTAGGCGTTCGTATTCTCTGGCGAATTCTACCATTTCCCCGGCTACCCAGTCTACCATTGCGCCTGCTATTGCTAGTGCGGTTTCTACTGCGTCTTTGATAAGGTCTACTATTGCGTCCCAGACTTCTTCTAGTGTGGCTAGCCAGTTTGTGATGATCTCGCGTGTTGCTGTGAGTTGGTTGTCGTTGGTGTCTTTGGCGAGTATTTCTACGTTGAATTTGGCTTTGTAGTCGGCCCAGTAGTCGATGTTGATGTTGTCTGTGCATACTGCTGTGGTGGCTCCGCCTGGACCCCAGCTTACGCCTAAGAATGCCGCCGCTTTGCTGGCCTCGTGGCGACTCCACACTCTGTGTGCCTTCGCCATCGCACACCCTGTGGGTATGCGTCCACTCCCTTGCGGTCGGCACGGGGGAACATGCGTGTTCCC
>DAOVJP010000176.1 GCA_030673205.1 Thermoplasmata archaeon | reverse complement strand
GATATACACTCGATGATACACTCTTTCCGCCGTTCCAGAGGGGTGTTCTACACCAATTTCCTCCCATCATAGGGGTCAAGGCTATAGCTCTTCCTCGGAATGATGGAACACAACGCCCCTCACCTTCAACTCGTCTAGGACCGTTCGGAATATATTCACATCCTTCCCTATGAACTCCGGGACCATCACTCCTCTCTCCTTATACTCTCCGTTCAGCATGAGCCGCGCCATGATGGCGACCGGAAAGCCCGTGGTCCTGGCCATGGATGATATGCCCGTATTCCGGTCAGTACGGTCCAAGAGGTCATAGGTATGCCTCACTCTTCTCCCATCCTTCCTTCCGGTGACCTGGACCCTCATGATCGTGAATTCCTCCTCATTATCCGACTTCCACATCGGGAACAGCAAGGCACAGGTCAGGTCTACGGGCCTGACCTTCACCCCTCCGGCTTCCACCATCTCCGTACCAAAGAGACCGGTCTCCCGCAGCACAAGCATCTTATCCACATGGCCAGGATATCGCAGGGTCTTCTCTTTCATATCAGGGCAGTCGATGGTGAAAAGCAACGACCTCAGCCCGTCGGTGTTGAATGCCTCCAGGGTTCCCACTCCGGGCAATTCAACCATCTCCGGCTCCGAGAGTGCGGGCATGGTCACTCTCCTGCCATCCCTCATATACCGCGCCGGACGTGTGTATTCTTCTATGACATCTATGGGGGAGAACGGTGCCTTGTACTCATAGGGCCAGGTTCGGATCGTTGGTAAACCCCCTACGAATATGAGCACCTCGTCGGTCCTATCGAGTTCCTCATGGAGCCGTCCCACTATCATATTGCTCATCCCGGGGGCCACGCCGCAGTCCACAACAGCCGTGACGTCTTTCTCCTTCGCCAGTCCATCCAACTCCCTCGGATCTTCGGGCATGAACGATATGTCAGAATAGTCTTTCCCCGCCTCTATCACCGCCTTCAGAACACGCTGGCCCAGGAAACCGGGCACGGCCCCCACCACCAGATCATAGTCGCGCACGATGCCCTTCACCCTTTCCATATCGGACAGGTCCGCTTCTATAGGCTCTATTGGACCACTTATTTGGGCGAGCACCTTCGGGTCTTTGTCTGCCACGACGACCTTTATATCAGCGTCCTTCGACAAGTCTCTGGCTATCACTCCCCCCACCATCCCTCCGCCCAGAACTACCACTTTGTACATGTCCATCCGATGCGGGGCGGAGGTAAAATAGGTTGCGTCCATTGCACGCTACCATCACACGCTAGTACCGGAAATGCCTCCGGACCACTATAAGATATAGAAGAGCGATAACGCCTAGGAATACGCTACCTCCTTTTCCCATTATCAGGTCCAAAAGGATGCTGATCCCTATGATGATAAACGCCCCTTTCCAAGCCACCCTCTCCATTCTGAATATCCCTATGGCGATCCCAAAGCGGGATATTGCCAGGATCAGATAGATGACACCGACCACGATAAGCGCGGCCCCTGCGATGGGCAGGAGTTGCTCATATCCCACCGCCTCCGGTATGATGCCTCCTGTGATGAGATATCCTCCCATGCCCAAGAGCGCCAGCGCTATGGTCAGCCCCACAAACGCGTAGAATAATAGGTAGATGCCGAGGATGGTCACTCCCAACGGTCTGTATCTGGACAGCTCAGCTCCCTCCTCTTCTCATCTCCCTCTGTGTATCTCCATTACCACCTTCAGCGACTCGTCCGCCTCGGTCACAAGACGAAAACCCTCCTCGATCTCTTCCAGTGGGAGGCGATGTGTTATCATCTCTTTGACCGGAATGCGCTTCTCTTTGAGCAGGTCTATCACTGGCAGGATATCTTCTAGACACGCCGCATAACTGGTCACCGTGGATATCTCGTCCTTCCACATCTTGTTGAAAGGCATTGGGAGGAGAAGGTCCGGGTCGGAGGGAGCGAACCAGAGTATGGTGCCTCCCCTGCCCACGGAATCCAGGGCCTGCTGCAGAGCGGGCTTGGCTCCGGTGGCCGTTATCACCAGGTCCGCGCCTCTGCCATCGTTCTTCTCCCGCACGTGAGCGGCCACATCCTCTTTGGCATCCATCACCATGTCCGCCCCCATCCTCTTAGCCAGATCCAAACGGAACCGGCTCACGTCGGTGGCTATGACAAGCCCCGCGCCCTGCGCCTTCGCCAGGGCTATGTGCAGCATCCCACTTATACCGCTACCCAGCACCAGCACCGTGTGGCCCGACCGAAAGCCGGCGAGACGCTGCCCTCGATACACACATCCCAGGGGCTCTATGAACGTCCCCTCTTCGTAGCTTATCTCGTCCGGCAGCAGGTATGTCCCGTGCTCTACATTTATCGCTGGTACCCGTAGGTATTCGGCAAATCCTCCAGGATGGAAGTTGGTGGATCGCAGGGTGTCGCAGGTGCTGTGATGTCCTATGTCACAGTAATGGCAGGTGTTGCAGGGTACATGATGGGTGACGAAGACCCGCTGGCCTTCCTCGAAACCTTTCACCTCTGTGCCCACTCCAACTATCTCCCCCGCGATCTCGTGGCCCAATACCCGAGGCGCTGTTTTGATCCTGTACCATTCCATCACGTCGCTGCCGCAGATACCGCAGGCGTGGACCTTGATTAGCATCTCGCCCGGAGCTATGCTTGGAACAGGCATCTCCTCTATCCGTATGTCGCTGTTGCTGTAATACATGGCCGCGCGCATGTTCCCTGCCTCCAGGGGGAATTGACACGACGGCTAAAGGCTTTTTGGTGCCCACTCCGTAAGTGGGAAGATGGGCCAGGGATCTTACGGAACGATATCGCCATTTATTCCTATGACGACCTCCACAAAGGGTATGGCCTTGCCTGAAGCGGATATCGCACTCTTGGCCAGGCGCACTAGTCCCGAGCAGCAGGGGACCTCCATGCGCACGCAGGTGACGGAACGGATATCGTTATCCCTGAACATGGCTGTGATTTTCTCCTCGTAGAATTGGGCGTCATCCAGCTTCGGACATCCGACAAGCACGGTATGGTCCTTGATGAAATCATTGTGAAAGTCCGCATAGGCGAAGGGCACACAATCCGCCGTCAACAATATGTTCGCGCCGTCCAGATGGGGGGCGTTCTGGGATACGAGCATGATCTGCACTGGCCATTGCCTTAGACAGGAGGGGCGCTTGTCTTGGGACCCTTTCACTTCTTTTCCCGCGAGGGATATGGGCTGTGAGCCCGGGCAGGAGTCGTGCTCGCACTCGGCGTGTTTCTCGTTGCCCTCTGGAACATCCATCTCCCGTTCCTCCAGGTATGCCACTGCCTCGACATAGAGCTCCTTCTCACCATGACCTAGGAGATGTTCCAGGTGTGCCTTTATGGTGTTCGAACCATGTTTGACTATGTTCCCCATGACCCTCCTCTCATCGTAGGCCTCGCTCTCCCTTTCCTCCACATTGATGGCATCCCGTGGACAATGCCCTATGCACTCGCCCAGGCCATCGCAGAAGAGATCACTGATCAGCCTGGCCTTCCCATCTATCATCTGGAGGGCTCCCTCTGGGCAGTTAGGGATGCACTGACCACATCCGTCGCACTTCTCCTCATCTATCTTTATTATCTTCCGCAGGACCATCTAACTTCACCTATCACACACACCGACCTATAACATATAAACATATCCACAATACATAATCGGCGACATACTTAATTGCATTATAAAATATAAGGAAAAGGATTGGGATGTGCAAAGGCAGAGCGTGGGAATGTATCCCTATATCTCTGTTCTAACCCGCTGCTTCAACTCTCCAGTCTTGCCCTTATTCCAACCCTGGGTCTTGGAGAAGAATCCAGTTACACGGGTGATGTTCTCAATGTTCCTTCCTTGATGAGTGGCCAGGACAAGATCATGTATATCCCCTCTGACTATGGCTCGATCAGAGAAGAACGTCTCTGTTTCGAACCTCTTATTCTTCACATATATCCCTTTCTCCTCTTCAAGCTGGCCATCGGAGATCTCGAAAACCTCTGAGTTCTCTCTGAGATGGGTCGTAAATTCATTTCTATCCATTGGAATGCACCTCTACAGTCGGATGGCAGCTACCAAATATAATGGTACCTATTATCATCTATCGGAATCTGTACCTCACCCCCTATATACTATAGAAAGTTCTATATGGTATGATCATGTTGACGATACATCGACGGAAATGATGGAGAGGATGACCATTG
>DAOVJP010000197.1 GCA_030673205.1 Thermoplasmata archaeon | reverse complement strand
TGCATGTTCCGAGGTTGTTGTCGGTTATGTTGGCGATCACTACGTAGGCGTTCTTGGTATCTTCTGTGTTCGGGAGTGGGGTGTGTACTATAACTGGCTCTTCGAACAGAGGGTCCAACCATCCCAGTATGCGCCTCATCAAAAGATCCTTGTTGGCTTGCGGGTCCGTGCCATCGAAGTATTCAATTCCAAGGTAGACCACCTTGTAGGTCCCGTTGTCCACTTTGATGGCGGCGGGCGTGTCTGGATAGTAACCATCTGTATAATTGAATATCACGGAGGCGTTATCGTCCGCCCCGTGTATGCGCTCGGGAGCGTCGCCTGCGATTGCAAAGTCCACCATCCCGTCCGTGATCGGATCCCCGATCACCCCTGTGACCGTGGTGGGGCCTAGGGCGTTGTCGCCGTCATATACTGCATGGAGATAGTTCGAGTAGAATGCGGAATAACCGATCTTCCATCCTATGTCCTCGCCGTTGATGTAGAGATTTCCACCGTTATCCAGGAATATGGAGAGGTTGGTCTGGTCCTCTTGGGATGGTCCATCCGCAAACGCCTCCACCCATATCACGTTGCGGTAGTATGTGAGGTCGGCGGATATGGGAGTGCCGGTATCATATACCATGCCCAGGTTGTCAAGTGCTAGGGTGTAGTTGATCAAGTCTCCTCCGGCATTCACCACTAACAAAGGCAGGGTCTCGATTATGTCAAAATTGTATGGGGTACCGGGAGCGGTTACTGGGCGGGTACCGATGTTCGCAGGGTCCGCCATGTCGCTGGCGTTGATGTAATAGTATATCGTAGTAAATGTCGGTTGGCCCGGGATATATGCCTCGTATTCATCTGAGGTTGCCGTGGGGTTCATCGGAAGCTGTGTGAATACCGATCCCCCATCTGTGTTGTAGCATACATAAAGCGCGCTGGTGTTCAACACGCCTCCGTCGGTGATGGTGGCAAACACCCGGTATGGGTTGTTGCTAGGGACATCGACGAGCGGCGTATGGATTATGACCGGAGGGGCGATGTCCGTGAGTAAATCGAAGCTGTGCCGCACCGCGGGTGCGCCGGCAGGATCGGTTGCCGTATTCGGCGGTGCATTGGAGGAATCCACGGCCTCTATGTAATATCGTACAGTGGTTCCTGCGGTCACAGGGCCAGGTATCTCCGCGCTGTACTCGTTCCCTATGTTATTCATGGCCACGCTTTGCTGTACCTCGGCACCCCTCTGATAGTAGAGGGTGACGGATGCTACGCCTATGTTGTCTGTGATCGTGGCGAACACCGGGTATGGGCCCTGGGCGTTGGCCGTGTCTGTCAATACAGTATGGACTATCACGGGATCGATGACATCATCCCCCGCATGGAAGAGGTAGACCGAGTTGAAGTCGCCCTCGTTGGCGTCGACAGGGTCTGTCTCCTGATGGGCGGACATGTCCGAAGCCCGTATGTAGTAGTATACATCGCCATCATATCCTGGTATCTCACCGGTGTAGGCATCTCCCACATGGCTCATCGAGTCTGTGCTCCAAGATCCTTGGTCATAGCTGTATCTTACATCACAGGTGTTGGGATCTATGCCTCCATCCCCTCCTGATATGTTCGCCTCTATCACATAGGGGCCAGTAGTGTCCTCCGTGTCCCCAAGGGGTGTGTGCTCTATGGATACGAGCGTTACGGTGACCTGATGGCAGACATAATTGGAGTAGTCTGTGCCGTCGAAGCTTCTAGCCCAGATGTAGTGTGTGCCCTGGTCGACGGTCGTGGGATCCCATTCATAGCTCCAAGCTGTCGTTCCGGTGGCAGTGAACCAGTCGTCCCTGTCTATCTTCAGCTCCACACGGGAAACGGTTCCTGCATCGGCGATGTCGTTGGCCGTGCCATCGATAGTGTACGGGCCGGTCTGGAGAATGATCTCCATGTCGGAAGGATGGGTGATGCTCACGCCTGGTTCCTCATTCGGATAATCTATAGAGGAAGTGTAAGCCTTGAAGAATTCATCCCATCGCGTCTCTTGGGCCATCGGCTGGCTATCAAAAGAAAGACTGTACCAATCGTACAGGTAAACACTGATCCCCCCTGTCGAGTCGGAATAGCCTGCGGTATGGGCTTCGTATGGTACTGTGGCCTCCCAGACGTTCAACACTTCTGTACAGTCCGTCTGGACCTCTATGTTGGGAACCCACCACTGTATCCTTGTCACGAAATGGCGGAGGTCCTTGGCATAGTCATTGTAGAAATCCTGGGTATCTAGCACGGCCCCGTCTATCTGGGGGTTGAACATATCGGCCACGTGCCTGAGTTTTTGGGCCAGATTGTTCACCGCGGGCATGAGCTGGGAGTCGAAGGTGGTCAAGTTGACGTGAGATATGGTGACTATAGAGGGGTCGGTGAAGCAGATGTGTCCCCCTATGGTCTCCGGCGTACATGTGGGGTCGCCCACCAGATTCCCGAGGATAGTTGCATAGTTCCAGCCATCCCATCCTTCTGTTTCTTCCGAGGCCGTGAAGTAATCCGCTCCGGCCTTGCAGGAATATGCCACCGCGGCGTCGCCCATCAGGCAGGCGTCGAAGCCGATCACATCGATCGGTCTTCCGAGGTGCTCTCTTCCTACCTGGAGGGCGCTCTTCAGTTCATCATTATATAGCCTATCATAGCTGGTCTGATCGACACAACAGCCTCCGTTCCATCCATCTCCGTGGTCCCAGAGCACGAACATGAACTTGTCCGCGGGATAGTTGTCTATGGTCCATGTGAAGAAGTTCTCGAGTGTGCTGGATTCTCCCATATCGGCCTCCCCCAAGTCCTCCAGGGCGTTGGTGGCATTCGGAACCATACCATTGGTGATGTAATACCTCTTGCATGTGGCCCAGTTGTCGTACTCGGAAGAATAGTCGGGGTTGTCGAGTTCATCCCATGGATGACGGTCGAACTGCGCTACGATATTCACGTTGGCATCGGAGCCGATCGACGACATCTCCAAGAAATCATCTATGGCTGCCTGCTCCAGGTTGTTGTCCCCGTCGAGGTAGACGGCGAATGTCCATTCTTTTGTGGCCAATGGAGGGGCTCTGCTCCCTCCTTCCTTATCGCCCAGTGGAATAACGTCAGCGAGGGTTGGCGCTCCTCCGTTCCGGGGGGCGGAGTAGACTAGGGCCTGGTACCGCTCATATATGGTCCATTGAATGGTATTATCGGCCTGGTTCGCGGCCAGTTCTATAGCTGGGCCGTCGAGGCGAAATAGTTCCGAAGGCACACCCCATCCCTCATTGGAAAAGAAGGAGTGGTACATCCTGTTGTCGACGACCTGCCCGTTCTCATCTATGCTGCCTGCGGCGAAATAGAGGGAGAGGGTGCCATCGTCCTCTGCGAACACCATGGAAGTGGGGGTGTTCTCCATGAGACGCTGCTCCTTCACCTCGCCATCCGGGCTTATGAAAAAGGTCGATAGGCCACCATCCCACCGGTCCATGCTCGATATGAAAAGAGAGCCATCGAAGGCGGTTGTGATGTGTCCTCCTCCACCCACTTCGATCGGGGGCGCCCAGTGTGCCCCATCCTCCGTGGAGGTCACGAGCATGTCCGCCTGGTGTCTGGAGGATATGTCCTGCACTGTGATCCACAATACGTCGTTCCCGTCCACAATGGTCTTGGGTCCAGCTAGCCACATGTCGTCGGGCATGGGCACCACAACATCCTTCGCCTCTCCATCTG
>DAOVJP010000107.1 GCA_030673205.1 Thermoplasmata archaeon | reverse complement strand
TAAATGGAATTCAAAAGGAAATCAACAAACAGGGATACAAAGACACTACAGGAATAATGATTAATGATTCTCATCTATCATTTGAATATCTGATTTTCCACCCATAATATCACTCTTCCTTCTTAACTGGGCTCTCGTCTGTCTTGGGGGATCCGCCCCCGCCTTCTTCTTTCACCGGAGCCTCCTTCACTGGAGCCTCCTTCACCGGAGTCTCTTTCACCGGAGCCTCTTTCACCGGCATCTCCTTCACTGGAGCCTCTTTTACCGGCATCTCCTTCGCCGGCATCTCCTTCACCGGCGTCTCTTTCCTTTCTTCCGCAGGCTTCTTCTCGCTTTCGGTCCTATGACCACCCAACAGTGTCTTTACTCTGTCGGTAAGGCCGGAGGAATGGGCATGTTTCTCGATCATGTCCAAAGCCTGGAGGGCGAGTTCCATGGAGTCTTCTTCCCCATCTACCCATATCCTGCCATTCTGGCCCACGAACATCCTACAGTTCGCCCCATCCTTGATGAGGGATATCATGCTGCCACTCTTGCCTATCACCCGTGGCACCTTAGAGGGGGTCATCTCCATCAATAAGCCAGTGTTGAGCCGCCTATGGCCGTGTTCTCTCATGCTTATCTGGACATGCCTTATCTCATCCACTTCCGATATGACGACAATGATCGCGTCGCCCACTTTCAAATACTTGCCAGTATCACCAAAATCCACCTTCCATGGCGTATCGTTGACATGCAAAGGGGCCGGATAGGGGGATTTTATGTCCGTAAGCCAGTATGTGGGTCCCATCTCAGTGACATATGCTATCACCTGGTCTCCTATCCTGGGAACGTACGCTCCGCCCATCGGGATTATGTTCACAAAATTAGACCGTATGCTCTTGATCCCTATCTGTGAGGCAAATATCTTGCCATCGCTGCTGTATGTGCCAGCGCCTGCTCTTAGGTCCCCACCGCCGACCTCGTCACCAGGCAGGAACACCTCTCTGTTCTCTCTACTCTTGTTTTCATTCATCGTTTTCCCTTCTATCTCTTTGACTTTGATCATTTCTAGCACTCTATTTTACCAGTTGTGTCTCCACTGCCCCCTTGGTCTTCTCGTTCAACAGGTCATAGAACTCGATCTGTATGCCTGCCGGTATCTCTACCATCCCCACCCAGGAGCCGTCCTTCAACCACTCTTCCTTCAGCACCTTTCCCATTTTGGTGATGTCGCCATACAATCGCCCATATTCCGTGCCAGGGAGCTTCACAGCCACCTTCACTTTCTCGAACCGTATGGGGAGGATGGGCCGTATGGCCTCCATCACTGAGGTGACCTGGCTCTCCACCGATTTGAACGGGTCCACATGCACGCCCACCTCTTTCATGGCTAGCTCTATCCGTTGCGGCGGATGTGGGGCTTTGGTCTGTGGGTTGATGGCGTTCCTGGCGATCTCGCTCACTATGGCCTTGGTCTTGCTCTCCAGCATCTCCTTCCGCTTCTCTGTGGTGAGCTGGATGTCCCCGTGGTCCATGATATATTTGGCCACCACCAGGAATTCCGTGGTCTCGAACGCCTTGTTCATGCTCTCATCTGATGCCCTATCTCCTTTGTGGGCGTCTTTGAAAATGACCTCTGTAGCAAACAACTCTTTCTCGTTCTCCATCGCCCCGTCCTTATAGACCTCTACGAGAATTGGATCGATGAGCACTTCGAAATGTTCCCCATATCTCTCCAAACGTGCGATTATGGTATCCTCGAGAACTTTTTTCTGGCGACCCTGGTCGCGCCCCATGTCCTTGACCATCTGGTCCACCACCTACTCTATTTGGTCTTGATCGAGTCCAGATGCTCTTTCACTTCTTCGTGGGTGAACTTTCTGAACTCTTCGGAGGCGGTGACCATACCTATCTCCACAGCATTGCTTTTCAACGGGTCCTCGGTGGCTTGTTGGAGCGCCTGGAGGCCAAGGGTCAATGCCTGCTTGCCATCCATATCGTCCCTGTATTTGTCCTCGAACATCTCTATGACGACACTGCGTCCGGACCCTATCGCTCCGGCCTTGTACCCCACCAGGGCACCGCTTGGATCGGTCTCATACAATCTTGGACCGGCGTCATCTACTCCTGCCATGAGGATCGCCGTTCCGAAGGGCCTGCCGCCCGCATAGTGGGTGAAGAACTGTTTATAATCACATATCTTCTTCACAAGCGCCTCTACGGATATCTTCTCGTCGTATGTGACCTTGTTGACCTGAGCCAACACACGGGCGTAGTCCACCAGTACACGGGCGTCGGCCACGAGACCGGATGTCGCACAGCCTATGTGCTCGTCTATCTGGAATATCTTCTCTATGGATTCGGGTTCTATGAGCTTGCTGACTATCCTCTTGTCAATGATGAGCACTACCCCATCCTTGAAACGCAAGCCCACCGTTGTGGTGCCCCTCTTCACCGCCTCACGAGCGTATTCCACTTGGAACAATCGCCCATCAGGGGAGAAAACGAACCCCCTATCATATGCCATTTGTCCTGGTTGCAAAATAAATCACCTCTAACATCTATATCCAGTGACCTTCTGTTCTGTCTCTTTCTCTTTCTGATGCGACGCCCCATTATACAAGATGGATATAAACGTGTTGGTTCGGAAGACGTACACATATACATGCATGTATAGCGGGCGTTACTGCTCAAGACGAACCCCCTATCACTACAATAGCCAATAGCATTAAATCCCATAGAGGATACTCCGCCCCGCATGAGAAAAAGAGAGCTGGAGATCACGCTTCAGAAGGCGCCGCCCATCCCCTCCCCCACGGCGTCCCTGGAGCAGGTGTCCACCCCCGCCCCCATAGCCGCGGACATGATATACCGGGCCTATGCACTGGGAGATATCGGAGGCAGGAAGGTCGCCGATCTGGGAGCGGGCACGGGCATATTCGCGGCGGGGGCAGCTCTTTTCGGTGCGGCGGAGGTCTTGGCCCTTGAGATCGACGAGGGGCTGGTGGAACTGGGCCGCCGCTTTTCCAAAGACATAGGTGTGGATGTGGAATGGATGTTGGGGGATGTATCCTCTTTCCAAACACGTGTGGACACGGTATTGATGAACCCCCCCTTCGGGGCACAAAGCAAACATGCTGACCGCCCCTTTTTCGAGGCCGTGTTCAGGTGCGCCTCCACTGGCTATACCCTATGCCTCTCGCACACCACCGCTTTCGTGGAAGGCTATGCTGCCGCCGCCGGTTGGAGTACGGAGGTTATCACAACCTATAAATTCCCGGTGCACTATGCCCATTCGTTCCATAGAAAGGAAAGGAAGGTTTACGAGGTCGCCCTTGTGCGGCTCCTATGCGCGAACAAAGAGAATGAAGAGTGATATATATGAATGCCAGTCCAAAGATAGCCGCCCCCGGGGACGTTCTCGGTACCAACGAAGAATTCCTGTCAGGAGAGGGCACATACGAAGATGAAGGAAAGATATACGCCAGCGTGGTCGGCCCTGTCTTCATTGACGACAAAGAACTGACCATAACCGTGAGATGCAAGAACCCCCCCGTGGAGCTCCAGAGAGGAGACCACGTCATAGCCCGCGTCATAGCATTGTACGACAGCATGGTGCTGGTGGAGGTGCTCATGCGGGATGGGGATGATCGTGCGATATCGTCCAAGGATACCAGCGCCGTCATCCACGTCTCCAAGATAGACAGGAGATACACGGACGATATCAAGAGAGAGTTCCGGCGGGGAGACCTGATCCGGACGGAGATCATCCAGGTCAAGCCGTCCCTCCAACTGGTCACCAACTATCCCCATCTCGGTGTGATCCGTGGATTATGTATAGAATGCCGTTCCACCCTCCAGAAGACGAACAATGGATTGGTATGCTCTAATTGCGGACGCCGCGAAACACGTAAGATGGCTGATGATTATGGCAACGTGCGGTTCAGAAGAAGAGGGGAATAACATGGGCGAGGCCGATGAGTTGACAAAAGCCGTCCTGGATCTCAGGAAAGAGATAGAGGAGCTCAAACAGGTCCTATCCGCCATAGTGGAGATCGTTTTCGAGGAAGGATACGAAGATGATATAATGCTCAACCGGGACGAGTTCCAGAAACTCGTGCCACGTCATCAGAACCTGTATAATTGATCCCGCGGAGGGCCAAGGGATGCGATATAGAGCCCGATGCTCGGTCTGTGGAACGGGCTTCCTCAGCCCTCCTGATAGAGAACCGCCACCCTGCATCTCGTGCGGCGCGAAGACCTATGTGTTCATCCCAAAGCGCCATGTAAGGTGGGCCAGCTCTGTTCTCCTGGGGGCGGGAGCACTAGGACATATCTATTGGATAGACCGCTTCCTCCAGGGATTTTTAGAGGGGAAGATAAACTTCGTGCCCAACAACGAGTTGGCCCTGACCGAGTTCTTCTTCGCCATGATACTTCTGCTATGTGCCTCCGCATCAACGTTGTACGCCATACAGAGCTTCCGCGGAGGCAGGACACACGCGCTATTGTCCGGCATATTCGGTATCTTCGCCTTTGGCTACGGGGCCGGGGCGGCCCTAGCCGTGTTCGGGATCATACTGGTCGCATATTTCAGGGAGGAATTCTATGTCTAAAATGGAGCCAAAGAAGATGCCAGCGGCTGACGCGCTGGAATATCTCGTCGGATCGCACAGCGAGAGCCCAACATTCCTCACGGTCGTGAAGGGGACGAGGACCGGTCGTGTGATGGCCAAACGACCCAAGGACATATCCCATACCCTCAAAGGAAAAGAGGAGGCAAAGATATTCCTGGAGAATCTGGAGGTGGCCGAGAAGTATATCGAAGAGAGGGAAGGGGAGGCACTAGCTCTCTTCGTCTCCGTGCCCCATGACCTCTTCGTGGTGGTGGACCTGCCAAGGGAGTGGGAGGGAGAGAGGATGGTGGTGGACACCTCCCCCTACATTCGGGACCTGGCCGAGAGCTCGGATGACTGGGAGACATACCTCTTGGTGGTGGTGGACGAGACATCGGCCTGCATAGAGCTGGTGGAGATGGGAAGGTCCCTGGGTCAGAAATGCACCTCAGCGGACATATTCCACCGCCACAAAAAGGGAGGGATGTCCCAGCGCAGATACCAGAGGCTGAGAGAGGGCGCGGTGGATCACTATCTGAAAAGGGTGGCGGAGGATGTTGAGGAAGCCGCCGGGGAGAGCGGCGTGAATAGGATCATCCTTGCGGGGCCAGGAGGGGGGGAGAAGGAGTTACAGGAACGGTTGCCCAAACATATACAGGACAAGGTGGTGGCCATGGTGGACCTGGACCCGAAGCAGGGTGGAGCCGTATCCTCAAGCCTGGAAGCCTATTTTACAGAGGAACGATCGGAAGAAGAGAGCCTGGCGGCGGAACTGCGGTCCGCGGTCATGAGGGAAGAGGCGGTATATGGGGCGGGAGACGTGGCCTCCGCGGTGTACGGAGGACGTGCCAGATTGCTCCTTGTCCTGCATGGCTGCACCCGATCGGGGTGGAGATGTGAGGGCTGTGGAATGATAGGGGATGGAACAACGAAGGATTGTCCGCTGTGCGGACATGGTACCGTCTCCGTGGACCTGGTGGAAGAGACTGTTGAAGAGGC
>DAOVJP010000288.1 GCA_030673205.1 Thermoplasmata archaeon | reverse complement strand
GCTGATTCACCAATTTCGCCTCCTTACTCCTCATCTGGACCGTGAAACGCAGATAATCCGTGAAATGCAGCGTGAACTCCCCCCGCTCGGAGCCGGCCTCCAGGCCCAGCTCCCCTGCCATCTCCATAAGGAACTCGACATCCTCCTCCAATAGCTGCTCCCTGGCACGGACCGCCTCCGCCAGCGCATACCTCTTTATCACATACCCATCCCCCGTACATGAGACGATCATCCTGGCCACAGGATAGGATAGTATGCCATTGAGCAGTTCCACCTCTCCCCCCGGCTGCGGCGGAGGAAGATGCCCATCTCTGACCGCATGGCCAGCCC
This sequence comes from Thermoplasmata archaeon, assembly GCA_030673205.1. Lineage (GTDB taxonomy): Archaea > Thermoplasmatota > Thermoplasmata > JAGHBH01 > JAGHBH01 > DAOVJP01. Next base: position 2,347 of record DAOVJP010000288.1, on the reverse strand, counting down.
TCTCCCCTCCGTCTATCCTCGCCGCCTCATAGGCCCGGTCCTCCAAGAGCGAAGAGATATCTATGCCCATCTCCCGGATATACTCCCCAGCACCCTGGCTGAAAGGATACTTGTTATACCGCACCAGGTCATCGTGGACAGCCATGGCTCCTTCTCCTACAACAACCGTAGAGAGCGGAGGGTAGAAAGGCTTTTGGAAGAGAAAGTGGGGAGCGGCCTTGTCCCATAAGGTATATAAGCATGTAAAACCAGATACATACATAAGAAAAGAAGCGTTGCTTCTTTCAATGGAGGAGAATGATATGCGTCTATCCGGGCCCTACAGACGAGAGCGCTGGACGATGGCATTCTCTATGGTTGTGGCCGCATTGTTCGTCCTGCCTGTGGGCATAGGCTCCACTTGGGGAATAGAACAGGATCGGACAGCATGTCCCATGGTGAACGCGGAGGAGGCAGGAACGGAGTCCATGCCCGGCTACACGCCATTGAGCTTGGGTCAGTATGTCTTCGACCCCTTGGAGGGGCTGCCCACCCTACCAGATGAATTGTACAAAGCGTCCCCCGGGAGACACTACGTGGTCCAGATGGCCGGAACCCCCGAGACCTGGATGGATACCTTTGAGGAGGCGGGCGCCGATGTGCTCCAGTACGTGCCAGTGAACGGCCTCATAATAGAGGCCGACGACCAGGCCGCTAGCGACCTGCAGATGGATGCGTCCGTACGATGGATCGGCACATACCAACCTGCCTACAAGATAATGGATGACATAGACCAACAGGCCATGCTGGACCTGCGGGTGGAGATATTCCCCTACGACGAGAGCGTTTGGGGGTGGGAAGGGATGAGCAGACTGGAGGTGGCACCGTCGGTGGACCTCACGTTCCCCATGTTGGAGGACCCGGTCAAACGGCCCGATGGCGTTCTGGGCATCATAGAGGACATACCCCTAGACAAGCCAAAGATGCAAAGCTTGGACGAACGGCTGAAGGAAACATGGCTGTCCCGACTTACTGGCCTAGCCGCTGTGACCGGCGGGGAGTTCCTGGGATGGAGAGGGGAGGAAGTTGCCCATGTGCACATACCCACAGCGGCACTGCCCAGCTTGGCCGCGCTCCCCATGGTGAAGTATGTCTGCCAGTGGGAGGAGGTCCATCCCCTTATGGACATCATACGACAACCCGATCCCATGACAGGCATGAACACCGCCCAGAATTTCGGCTATAACGGCAGCAGATGGGCGGAGCATTATCCCGAAGCACTCTGCGGGGTGGTGATGGACAACGGCATAGACCAGACGCACCCCGACTTTGCCAACGCACAGCTTTTCGATCCAGCCAGCGACGCCGGGAACAACCACGGATCTTCCATGTTCGGCATAGTATTCGGCTCCGGCGAGCTGGATCAAAGGTACAGAGGGGCTCTCTGCAACGGCAACGGTGCTTTCACGTCGTACACCAACGACGAGGCCAATATCAAGGACACAAACCAAGGCGACGACGGATACTTTTCGGTCCACGGCTATTTCACCGGTGAGAACGACGGCTGGTATGATAGTCGCTCCAACGAACTTGACAACGACCTGTGGACCGACCAGGCCTATGTCTACGTTTTTGGTGCTGGCAACGTGCCCAACGCTGATGGCGAGCACGTGACCGGAGAGGGTTGTGCTAAGAACGTGATAACCGTGGGCGGTCTCTGGCCCGGCGGCACGAACGGCAGCGCGACCCTTTCCGACGACCTATGGGAGCACCCAACGCATGGAAAGGCTGGCTGCCACGGTCCCACCGACTACGGCGCATTGAAGCCCGACCTGGCGATGTTCTACGATGAGATAACCACCACGGCGAACACCATAGACTATCCCAGCGGTTACATAGACAGCTTCGGGGGCACTTCCGGCGCCTGCGCCATTGTTGCTGGCTGTGCTGGCCTGTTCACAGGCGCCTGGATAGATGATCACTTCGGCAACAACCCCGGCCATGGAAAACCCACGTGCGGAGCCACCGTGAAGGCGGCCATCATCAATACTGCGGATCACGCCTTCCCCAGCGATGTGGATAGATACAACGCCGGATGGGGATATCCTCATCTGGATCCGTTTTTCGACGGTCGCGGCTGGACCTTCCACGACTATGACGATACCAGGACCGCTGACAGCGGCGAGGACACTCCCGCGGAAATAGTGCCCAGCACTACATCCTGGCCTCTCAGGATAACCCTGAGTTGGTACGACCAGAGTGGTGGCGCGGCCGGCAACGACGGTGATGGGATCAACAGGCTGGTCAACGACCTCAACCTGCGCGTGGTGGACCAGAATAACGGTGACGTGTATTATGGGAATATGGG
>DAOVJP010000007.1 GCA_030673205.1 Thermoplasmata archaeon | reverse complement strand
GTGGTCTTTGTTCTTGTATTGTTAATCTGTTTCTTCCCCATTCTAAAGAGTCATCTGTTGCAGCCAGCCACCATCTATGGTGCTGAAGAACCATGGTTAGAGTTTGGAGATGCAGGAAGAGATTACTCAGCTGGTGGTTATAACTGGACAGCGGATATTACCGATACTGGCTATTATTCGACATCAGAGGGAACTTATAGCCATGGAAAGATCGTGGTGTATTACCGAGATATATTTATATCCGTCTATTATTTTGAGGGAGACGAAAGAATCGAACTAGCAGAGAGAAGTTGCATCTTGTCCAATTGTAGTGGTGTGGTAGTTCATGACTTGGATGAAGATGGAAAACTATCTACGCAAGATTATATCTACATCCGGGGGGAACCCTACGGAAACGCGAGAGTAGGAGCTAAACTGGATATTATCCTTGATGCTAGTTTGAGCGCCAATGGTGGTGAAGTTCTAGCCACTATAGACCTACCTTAACCAACCACACGCCCACCCCCGCGCCCGCGAAACGTTTTTATCTGTCTCGATAATCCCCTGAATATAGGGTGATGCGAGATGAAAGACGCAGAGAGGAATGTTAAGGATTACGACGCCGAGTATAAGGCGTTCGAATGGGATGTTCCAGACGATTTCAATTTTGCATGGGATGTGGTGGATAAGTGGGCCGAGGACAGGACGAAGCTCGCGTTGGTGAGCGTCAATCACGAGGGCCGTCATCCCTATCATCACACGTTCTGGGGGCTGAGGATAGAGAGCAACCGTTTCGCCAACGTGCTCAAGGACCGGGGGTTGAAGAAAGGCGACCGTGTGTTCCTCATGCTCCCGAGGATACCGGAGTGGTACGTGGCGGCGCTGGCCATGATGAAGCTGGGTATCGTGTTCATTCCCACGCCCACGCTCTCCACGGCCAAGGATATCAAATATAGGGTGACGAAGGCGGAGGCGGTCATGGCCATCACCACCCCCGAGTTCGCTCCTCGCTTGGAAGAGGTGGAAAACGAGCTTCCCACGTTGAAGCATAAGGTGGTCGTTGGAGGGGAAAGAGAGGGGTGGATAGACTACGAAAAGCAGATGGGGAAGGCCAGCCGCGAACTGCTGAGGAACGAGGTGGAGAAGACCTCCACGGAGGATCCGCTACTCATCTATTTCACCAGCGGCACGGAATCCTATCCCAAGATGGTGTTGCACACCCACAGCTATCCCCTGGGACACTGGTCCACGGGCCACATGGTCCAGGACCTCAAACCCACCGACCTCCAATGGACCATAGCGGACACAGGGTGGGCGAAGACCGCATGGGGCAAGCTCTTTCCGCAGTGGATGCACGGTGTGGCCTTCCTGCAATGGAACGCAAAGGGCAGGTTCGACCCCAAGGTCGTATTAGACATCATCCAAGACTATGGGGTGACCATATTCTGCGCGCCTCCAACGGCCTACAGGATGCTCATATTGCACAAGGAACTGGGAGATTACGATTATACATATCTCCGCCACAGCCTGAGCGCGGGGGAGCCGCTCAACCCAGAGGTCATAAACGTGTGGAAGAAGACCACCGGCCTGGAAATATATGATTATTACGGGCAGACCGAGACCGTGTGTCTACTCGGCAACTGCCCCGCGTTCCCCATCAAGGTCGGGAGCATGGGCAAACCCACCTTCGGCCATGACATACAGATAGTGGATGAAGAGGGTAACAAGATGCCCGTGGGCGAAGAGGGCCATATCGCCCTCAAGATCGTTCCTACCCGTCCTCCTGGACTGATGAAAGAGTATTGGAAGAACCCAGAGGCCAACGAGAAATGTTTCACGGGCGACTGGTATTTCACCGGCGACAAGGCCTACAAGGACGAAGACGGCTATTTCTGGTTCGTAGGCAGAGCGGATGATGTCATCAAATCCTCCGGGTATCGCATCGGCCCCTTCGAAGTGGAGAGCGCCCTGCAAGAGCATGACGCGGTGGCGGAGAGCGCGGTCATAGGCGTGCCGGACGATATGCGCGGCGCCATAGTCAAAGCCTACATCATCCTCGCCCCTGGGTATGAAGGATCGGAAGAGCTGGCGAAGGAATTGCAGAATTATGTGAAAAGCACCACCGCCCCCTACAAATATCCCAGGGAGATAGATTTCGTCACCGAGCTGCCGAAGACCATCAGCGGAAAGATACGCAGGACCGAACTCAGGAAGATGGCCGCTGCAGCCAAGAAATGAGGGAAGTGGAGCCCATGCACATCGCTCCCCTAGAACACCACAAGCTCATCACCCCGGAGGACAGCAGATACATCCGTGCCAGATGCATCGTTCTGCAACCCGGAACGGAGGTGGGAGAGCACTCCTCCCATGAGCACGAAGAGGTGGTGATAATATTGGAAGGAGAGGCCACCGTCATGGTGGAAGGGGAAGAGCGGAAGGTCAGCGGGGGCAACGCGGCCTACATCCCCCCGCATACCCCGCACAACATATTGAACAGATCCTCGAAACCGGTCAGATACGTGTATGTTAGGAGCAGATAATGGGCAATGGCCAGCACTTCAATAGCCAGCCAGCATGTTGGATAGAAGCCGGATCTCCGCCTTCCGCAGGTGCTCTATCGTCGTTGATTTGCTGATCCCGATATGGTCAGCAAGCTCCTGGCTGCTGATTCGACGTGGATAATCGTAATATCCACTTTTCTTGGCTTGGACAACTATCTCCTTCTGCTTTGGCGTCAGGCATGACAGGGGGTTCGATTCGGCGAACACCGCCTTCTGGAAATGGATCTGTGTGACCTTGCCCAGGAGTTTGAAGGCTTTGAGAGCCTTCTCAAGCTCCTTTCCCTCGCCGATACAGCTCAACACCAGCTTCTTCTCGCTGCAGTGAAAAGGAATGTCGTATATCACATCGATGTCGATGAATTTCAGATATTTGCTATATTGTTTGACCAGAGCCCCTTTCTTCTTCGCCTCTACCTTCATGAGGACCGTGTAGGTTCTCCCACTCTTTTTCATCACATCGAGAATGGTCATTTCCGCAGGGATGTTGAAGTCTTTCAGAACATAGCCCTCCTTCATTGTGAGGTCGGTTATCACCATCTTTGACCTTTTCTCTATGTCGTACTTGATTATCGCCTTGCCATCAAAGCTCTCGATCTTCTTGAAGAATATCTTGCCAGCCACCGTCCACACGAGGGATGGGTTCATCTCTACGATCATCTTCCGCATTTCGACCACTGCACGAAAAATACCCCGGAGTATTTAAACTACCCCACATGAACGGCACAAGGCTCTTCAACCGCGGGGGCCATTACCATTATCACGGCCGAGGTGATGTGATGGGCGCTATAGAGATCAAGGGATTGAAAAAAACCTACAAAGATGTGGAGGCCCTCAGGGGCCTAGACCTTGTTGTGGAAAAGGGAGAGGTCTATGGATTCTGCGGGCCGAACGGCGCGGGCAAATCCACAACGTTGAAGATATTGGTCGGACTGGTACATGCTACAGATGGCGAGGCTAGTATCAAAGGGATAGATGTCATCAACGACGGTGTAGAGGCGAGAAAGCACATCGGCTATCTTCCCGAGAGCTACGGAATGCCCGGTTGGGACACCCCCAGGAAGTTCCTGACCTACATGGGAATACTGAGCGGCATGTCCAAAGAGGATGCGGCCAAGGCCATAGAGGAAATAGCCGCGGAGATCAACCTCACGGAAAACCTGGATAGGAGGATAAAGACCCTCAGCAAGGGGAACAAACAGCGTGTGGGGATCGCCCAGGCCCTCATTCACGATCCTGCCATACTGCTTTTCGATGAGCCCACCACTGGCCTGGACCCCATAGGAAGGAACGAGGTGCTGGATGCCATGAAAGCCTTCGCCGATAAGGGTAAGACCGTGCTCTTCTCCACACACATCCTCAGTGACGTAGAGAAGATATGTGACACCGTAGGAATAATACACGAAGGGGTGCTCATGGAACAGGGGGGGCCGGAAGAACTAAGGCAAAAACATGGAGCAAAGGACCTGGACGAAGTATTCCTGAAGGTGGCCGGCCATGGATAGTCAAGTCAACTTTTCAGCAATGATCTGGCATAGGACATTCAGGATAATATTTTCCCTCAGGGGGCTGATCGCGATCCTGTTCTCGTTCTATTTCATAGGCGCGATCGCCTGGATGTTGCCAACCATAACCGAGCAGGGGGGAGTCATAGCCGAGATATGGAAGACATTCTCTTCGGATCTGGCGTTCAGTTGGCTGCTGTTCGACGGCGCGCTGTCAAAACTTGTTTCGATATTCATCGCTCCGCTGTTCGTTTTCGATGCCATATCTGGTGACAAAACGGGAGAGAGGATGCCCATCATCATGTCCCGCCCGATAACACGCACACAGTACGTACTGATGAAACTGTCATCTGGAATGCTGGCCTTCACTTTATTATTCCTCCCGATAATGGGGATAGGATACTTTGTCTTCTCCGGTCTGGTGGAAGGCGGTCTGGATGTGGCTAACTATTTTGCCACTTGCATTCTGTTCGTCGCACTCGCATTCTTTTGCATGGCTGTATGTCTGCTGATATCCGCCCTGGTGAAGAAGAATCTGGTGTCGTTCCTGGCAGCCTTTGGTTTAATGTCCATCGCAATGACGGCGAACGCTTCCAAGAACACTTCAGACGCTCTGCTAGCATCTGCCCAGCTCACACCACACTACTATGCCACGTATTTCGCATCCCCGTTTCCCGAACCACATGATCTGGAGATAATGCCGTTCTTGGGATGCCTGGTGGTGATAATCTTGTTCGCACTGCCGTTTCTGTACCTGACGATACTCAAGTTCAAGAAGGAGGACCTATGAACCTGTATCTGTTATATACTGATATAAAGAACATACTATCGTCCAAACGGACGAGCTATACCATATTGATAATGGCAGTATTCGCACTGGTATTTGGTTTGGTCATAAGGTTCTCCTCGGAGGGACTGAGAACGGCCCTGGAAGCCTCCGCGCCAGGCTCTGCTGGCGTGTTCGAATACATGTGGTTCGAAGATGTGCTCAAATTCCTATTGCTAGTGGTGGTGAGCTTCGGCGCGTTCATAATAAGCGATCTGGAGGATGATGGCACCCTAGGGCTGATCCTGGCTCGCCCGGAGAGCCGCATCGCTTTCCTGGTCAGGAGGATACTGGCATCCCTAGGCGCGTTCTTCATAGTGTTCATGGCCGGAGCAGTGCTCGTAGGCATTATCGCCATTGGCATCATGGGGGACCTGGACCTGCCCCTCTTCCTGCTCCATCAGTTCTTTGCCCTCCCATTATGTCTTTTCGTCATCGCCCTCGCGTTCTTCTTGAGCGTGCCCCTCCGCACCACCACATATACCGTCATCTCCTCCTTCGCCATCTCCCTGATCCTCTCGTTCACTTACGCCTTTTCTCTGATGACCGGCAGCGGCACCCCCTCTCCCCTCAACCCCCTTGCCCTTGGCTATAGGATATTGGTGAATGCCCCACTCGTCGAGCCAATGATCTATGCCTTCGTCTTCTCCGCCGTGCTCTTTGCGGCGGGTACTGTCTGGTTCGTGAAGAAGGACATATAGGCATAGAATGTGGTTTGCCCGCATATGGTCAACATGTGAAGGCCATAGTTATATACATCATAGGCTCCTAGTTGTGTTTGGTGATAGCAATGGAGAAGCGTACCATACACATAGTTTTGGCAATAGTCACAGCGATCATTTTTCTCGCGGCCTTCAAAGGCATGAGCGGAGCCGTGGACGAAGATATAGGGATAGGGGAGCAGCCTACCATCGTTCCGGATGACGAGGAGTTGGAGGCCACATGTGAGGACATACCCATAGTATTCACCGATGGCTCCGGCGGCACCATGCCGATACCTGTCGCAGGGGCTAACGTTCTGGAGACACATGTTAAACATCATTTCGAGATGCCGGAGAACATGACCAAAGTGACGGTCACATTCACCTGGGACCCTACATGGGAGTTGGAGCTTAGTATAGGCACAGGGGACTGCCCGCACAGCGGAGAGGAGCTGGCAAGCGAAATATCCAGTGCGGGAGAGGCCACCATCACATTCGAGGACGAGAACGGCCTCACGACCGGGGCATGGTTCGCCCACCTTGGAGATACCAACCCGGGTTCGCACCGCGGCGAGAGCTGTGACTACCAGGTCGTGGGGGAACTGTGTTCTTGCACGGGGGAACCTGAAGGCAGCGGTGGCGGCAGTGGTGGTGGGAACAACGGAGTCAACGGGCTGTAGATAAGGCTGAGCAAACCACGGATCTTTCTTGCTCTTGTGGAGAGTATCCTTCGCTAGGTTCGTCTGTTCTTTCCGGGGTATCGCCATCATTCATATCATCTTGTGCTACTGGGCCTTTCGATCCTTTTGGATCGCCCGGCTCGTTCCTTGCGGCCACCTGTTCTCTTATCGCTTCTCCGTACACCAGCACGTAGGCCAGGCCAGCTGCCAGGACGGCCAGCACCGGTGGGCTGAATGCCATTCCCATCTCCCCAGTCCCGCAATCCTCATATACCTTCTGTGCCCCTCCGCCGGATGGAGGCTTAGAAGTATGGCCAAATATAAGATCGTCAAGATGCCAGGAGATGGCATAGGAAAGATAGTCCTACCTGAGGCCCTGAGGGTCCTGGAGGCCGCGGGGTTCGAGGCAGAGTATGTGCACGGTGACATAGGATGGGAGTTCTGGGTAAAGGAAGGCAATGCCCTGCCTCAGAGGACCATAGATCTTCTGGCAGAACACAAGATAGGTCTGTTCGGAGCCATAACTTCCAAGCCAAAGGATACGGCAGCGAAGGAGCTTGCACCGGAGTTACAGGACAAGGGATACGTATATTACAGCCCTATAGTGGGGATGAGGCAGAAATTCGATCTGGACCTGTGCATCCGCCCCTGCCGTTCTTTCATCGGCAACCCATTGAACTTCATCCGAAGAACTGGCGATGGTTTCGAGGAACCGGAAGTGAATACTGTCATCTTCAGGCAGAACACTGAGGGCCTCTACGCAGGGGTGGAATGGACCAACCCTCCAGACAATGTGCGGAAGGCCATGGAGACCCACCCCAAGATGGCCAAGTTCAATGACACCCCCAGCGAGGACCTTGCAGTATCCACCCGGATATTCACAAGGAAAGCATGCCACAGGATAGTATATGAGGCCTTCGAGCACGCAAAGAAGTTCGGATACCAGAACGTCACAATATGCGAAAAACCGAACGTGATCAGAGAAACGTCCGGCATGATGCGTGAAGAGGCGAAGAAACTGCATCCGAACTATCCGGGCATAGATCTCTGGCACACGAACATAGATGCCCAGATGATGTGGCTCACAAAGAACCCGGAGAACTATGGGGTGATAGTCGCGGGAAATATGTTCGGAGACATTGTATCGGATGGCTTCGCGGGACTGGTGGGCGGCCTTGGTTTCGCCTGCAGTGCCAACATTGGAAAGGATGTGGCGGTGTTCGAACCCACACACGGCTCCGCGCCCAAGTACACCGATCTGAACCCGTCCATCGTCAACCCCATCGCCATGATACTCAGCTCCTGCATGATGCTGGATCACATTGGAGAGACGGATACGGCGACGCGCATACGCGACGCCGTGGCGACGGTGATCAAAGAAGGCAGGGTCCGGGCCTATGATATGATGAGGATCAAAGGCGGGCCGGATGCCATCAGCCAAGGCGCATGTTCCACCCAGGAGATGACAGACGCCATCATCACGAAAATAGTGGAGAAGATGAGATAGTCAACAACATGCCATAGACAAGAGGAACGGCATTAGAGGCAAAAAGCACATATTCATCGAGGGCATCTAGGGGTTGATGACCCTCGTTCCGGACTATGGCGACCCGCGGGAGCCTGCGATACGGGCGAAATATGCCTATTTGGAGGCGACGGTCAGCATAGTGGGTAACATGGGGCTGTTCTTCCTCAAAATGTTCATAGGCGTCCTCATAGGCAGCGTTTCCATAATGGCGGATGCCATCCACACCCTCAGTGACGTTGGCACCAGCGCCGTGGTGATAGCAGGTATAACCGCCGCGAAGAAGGAGCCGGATGAAGGTCATCCCTTCGGCCATGGGAGATATGAGTACATAGCCACATTGATGATAGCGCTGGCCCTCTTAGTGGTGGGAGTGGAATTGTTCCTGGCCTCTTCCAACAAGTTCTGGCATCCCTCCCCCCCGGTGTTCGGCACATACGGCCCATTGGTATACTCAGGCTTGTTGATCGGAGTAGTAGCCAAGGAGGCCATGGCCCGCTACGGTCTTCTCCTCGGTCGCAAGATAGACAGCAGGATGTTGGAGGCGGACGCCTGGCATCACCGCGCCGATTCCATAACCACTATAGGGGTGATGGCCGCCCTCGTGTTGGTGCAGTTGGACATTCCCCCGGGCTACGGTCACCTGGCCGACCCGGCCCTTGGTGTGGCCATAAGCATTTATATCGCATACGAGGCCGTGAAACTGGCAAAAGAGAGTATGAGCCTATTGGCGGGCAGGTCGGGGGAAGAGGGGAAGATGGACGATATCATAGCTGCAGCCAGCGAGGTGGATGGGGTCGAAGATGTCCACGATGTGTATGTCCATGACTATGGCACCAGGTCTATCGTCAGCCTGCACGTCACCGTGGAGGGGGTGATAAACACCAAGCTCTCCCACAGAATAGCCACCCAGGTGGAGGTGGCTGTGGAGGGCGTGTTCAAAGGGGAGGCCGAGGCCATAGTGCACATAGAACCGTGCGGAGAGATGTGCAGCAGGGACATAGAACGGGTATTGGTGAAGATATTGAAGGAGACCCCCGAGATAGTATCCTATCACAGCATGCGCTCATCCGTGGATGAGAAGGGAGGGCACATAACCGTCCATGCCCTGGTGGACAGCGATATGAGGATCGAGACGGCGCACGAGCTGGTGCATTCCATCGACAGAAGGCTCAAAGAGACACACCCGGGATACAGGGTGGGCATCCATGTGGAGCCATGCGACAAGGCGTGTCAGGACTGTAGTATGGAGAAGGCGTGCGAGGGAAAGTTTTAACCCGACACTACGTTCCAGGGAGCATGACCATCAAAATTGCGTCCAGCATACGCTCGGCCGACTTAAGCATGTTGAGAGAGGAGATAGACAGATGCGAGGTGGCGGGACCCGACCTCTTGCACATAGATATCATGGACGGCCATTTCGTCCCGAACCTCACCATGGGCCCCTGCGTGGTGAAAAAACTCAGGCCTGTTACCAAGCTCCCATTCGATGTTCACCTCATGGTCACACACCCGGAACATTTCATAGAGCCGTTCGCAGATGCCGGGGCGGACTACATAACGTTCCATCTGGAGGCAGAGAGTCACCTGGATGATTGCATAGAGAAGGCTAGGAGGCTTGGGGTCAAAGTGGGATTGAGCATCAATCCCCCTACGCCGATAGAGAAGGCCCTCCCATACCTGGACAGACTGGACATGCTCCTGGTGATGAGCGTGAACCCCGGGTTCGCAGGCCAGGGATTCATATCCGAGGTCTTGTCAAAGATAGCGAGGGCCAGGGAGGAGATAGAGGAAAGGGGATTGAACACGGTCATAGAGGTGGACGGTGGGATAACCGACCAGACCATCGCACCGGCCGCAAAGGCTGGCGCAGAGATATTCGTCGCAGGCAGTTACCTGTTCAAAGGTGGGGATATGGCGGAGAAGATACGTGTCTTGAAAGAGTTGGGAGTCTCGGGACAGTAAGCGCGGCATAGTTGGGAGTCTCAGGACAGTAAGCGTAGCATCAATCTTTTTATACGATACGTATATGGGCATTTATGCGCGCTCTGATGGTGGGCAGGTTCCAGCCCTTTCACAAAGGGCACTTGGGATCGGTCAAACACATACTGGAAGAATTTGACGATGTGATAATAGCCATAGGCAGTGCACAGCACAGCCACACCGTGGACAACCCTTTCACCGGGGGGGAGAGACATCTGATGATATCCCGGGCCATGGTCGCGGAGGGCATAACGGACTATTTCCTCGTTCCCGTCCCCGACATAAACCAGTACGGCTTGTGGGTGGCCCATGTGCAGGTGTTGGTGCCCCCGTTCGAGACCATATTCTCGAACAACCCCCTCACCCTCCGCCTCTTTTCCGAGAGAGGATATGACGCCCGCCCACTCCCATTATACGACCGAAAGAGGTTCTCTGGAAAGAGCATAAGGAAGATGATGGTGAAGGATGGGGAATGGGAGCCCTTGGTACCCCAGCAGGTCGCTAAGACCATCGAAGAGCTCGATGGCATCAACAGGATGAAGGACCTCTGCACCCCGGTCCCTGGAGAGGAGCCTGTTGTCTGATGCCCAGCGTCTTTTGAGCATATTGGAACAACGCGGGTGGACCCTAGCCACAGTAGAATCTTGTACCGGGGGATTGGTCGCCGCCGCCATCACCAGCATACCCGGATCTTCGAACGTCTTCAAAGGAGGCATGGTGCCATACAGCGTGGAAATGAAGATAGACCTATTAGGCGTAGATCAGGGCATGATATCCGCTTCTGGGGTTGTGAGCGAAGGAACGGCAGAGCAGATGGCACTCTCCATAATGGGAAGGATGGGGGCGAACATGGGAATAGCCACCACTGGCGTCGCAGGTCCGGAGCCGATGGATAACAGGCCGCCGGGGACGGTGATCGTCGCCGTGGCATATGGCGACCCTGCTCATATCATTTCCAGAACATTTTGTTTTACGGGGGATAGAGAGCACATTCGGAGGCAAGCGACCGATGCCGCTCTCTCGCTGGCAGTGGAGATCTTGGTGGGGCAAAGCATTTAAACAATGTGTTGGTAGGGGGACGATGGTGATCCCATGGAGATAGAACTGGTAGAGAAGACCGCGAACGAGATAACGGTCTCTTTCCTTGACAGCGACGAATCTTTCGTCTATCTGATATTAGAAGAGCTTTGGGAAGACAAGAAGGTCGTCAACGCAGAATATAAGAAGAGCCATCCCACGTTGGACACGTCCACGTTGAAGGTCCGCGTCTCGGAAGGGAAGCCTCAGACAGCTCTGAAGCGGGCCGCTAAGAGCCTTTCCACTAAGGTCAAGGCCATAAAGGATGGGTTCGAGAAAGTAGCGGGCTAGCCATGCTGGAATCCTTCGATTTCGAGAAACATTTTGGCGTCAAGTGTTTTGTCTCAGAACAAGATGGGTTAGGAGGCAAGCTGCGTTCCCTTCCTGAAGATTTTGTTGTGGAAGAGCAGGGAGAGCCCAAGCCAGGCGATGGTTACACTGCACTTCGAATAAGATATAGGAATTGGGAGAGCCATTCCCTTCGCCTCAGGATACAAAGGGACCTTGGCCTAAGAGAAGGCGACATCACGGTTGCGGGGACGAAGGACAAGAGAGCGGTTGTCACCCAGTGGATCACCGTTCGCAGGAGAACGCCTCCGACCTTACACATACCGGATGTGGAGGTGCTGGAGAACAGGCCGTGCTCCTCTCTCCTTCGGGCGGGAGAGCATGATGGCAACAACTTCCGCATTCGAATAAAACAAATGGAGATGGAAGGAGAGGAGGCGGTCCAGAGGGCGAGGGACATAGCTGCGGCGATCGGCACAGGATGGCCCAACTACTTCGGCATCCAACGCTTCGGGGCATTCCGCCCGATAACACATGTTGTCGGAAAGGAATTGGTATGCTCCGGGGCCGAGAAGGCCGTCAAAATATATTTGGGTTCTCCGGGCATAACCACTGGCCAGGAAAAGGAGGCCAGACAGATGGCGGAAGAGGGCGCTGCCTGGCAGGATGTAATGGAGGCCATGCCAAGACACCTCAACTTCGAGAACATCATGCTGCGCCACCTATGTGAGAGGGAGGGGGATTATGAAGGCGCGTTGTTGAGACTGCCCAGACCGCTTCTGCTCCTTTTCGTGCACAGCTACCAATCCTATATGTTCAATCGCATCCTGTCCCGCAGACTGGAAATGGGGTTGCCACTGGACCGTCCGGTGGAAGGCGACCTCATACAGCCCCCTAGCGCTCGGATACAGGGAGGGAGACCGAGGTTCGTGCCCGTTACAGGGAGCAGCCTGCTGGCTGTGTCCAAGGCATTGGCTCGCGGAAAAGGTAGGGTAACGGCATCCCTTCCGGGAACGGAGGCTCCGTTCGCAGAGGGAGAACAAGGTGAGATAGAGAGAAAGATATTGGACGAGGAGGGACTTACAAAGGACTCTTTCCACATACAAGGGCTGAGGGAGGCGTCCAGTCGCGGCACCAGACGCCCTATCTTGTTGGTCCCCCATGGTCTGAACATGGAATGGGATGATGGAGGGCTGCTGGTGCGGGTCGATCTTCTCAGCGGGGAATATGCCACCACAGTATTGAGGGAGATAATGAAGAGCCCTAATCCACTAGCATACTAGGTCTCAGTCCACGACCTAGAAGAATTTCCGTATCTTGAGCACATCAGAGATGGCGGCCTTCAATTTTATCTGTTTCTTCGCGTAGGCCTTCATAGGACTGATATCCCCGTTCAACAGCTCTATCATGGTGGAGGCGTCGGCTATGATGGCTATCTCCGCCTCCTCCGCGTCCCCGGCGCCGAAACCTTTGACCTCCGCGTTGTCCACTATGAAATGATATTTCTCCTCCCCTGCATCTATGAGGACCATACGCGTCCATCCCATGAGCTCTTCCTTGTACTCTGGCTTCTCATCGATCTTCATTCTGAACTTCTCTATAGCGGTCAAGATCTTCTCTTCGAGTTCCGTCATGTTAGTTTCCTCCGAAATCCTCTATCTTCTTGTTCTTGGCACTGGACAATATCCTCTGCGCTGTCTTCCAGGACCGTCGAGTATACGGTGGCAGGTCGCCATGTTCATCCACCCACTTCTCTATAAAAGCTATGGTGACACCATCGGAGGGATAGCCGCTGCCCACACCGCCCCCCAGTTCGCGGCCTATCTCTGCCATCACCCTATCCCGCTCCGCCTTGGCGACTATGCTAGCTGCGCCCACGACAGGGTATGTGTCATCGGCCTTGTGACGGCTTGTGATGATTATCGGTCTTTTCAACCTGCTCCTTATCTGGACTGCGAAGCCTTCTTCATTGCTGTCCGCAGCATCCACATAGGCATGCACGGTCCCTTCTAATTTGTCTATGACCCCTGCAAAGACGCGGCTCTCCAACACATTCATGGTCATCTCCTGACGCAACAGGTCTATATCGTCCGCCGAGACCGAGGTGATATGGTATGGCCACCGCTTCCGGATGATGCCGGACAGCTCCTCCCTCCTGCGTGGGGTAAGGCGTTTGCTGTCCTTCACGCCCAGGCGCCTCAGCTCTCTCTCATCCTCCCGTTCTATGGCAACACTGGCAACCACTAGAGGACCGAGCACGGGGCCGCGACCAGCCTCGTCCACTCCACATATCATAAGGGAAGGAAGGGACGGTGGGTAGAAAAGGATTGTGTGGGCTCTCGTTGCTGAAGAAGAAAGGCGTATCAGCATAGAAACATTTATGGGGATTCTCCCCATTCAGTCTAGATGGTGAGGTCATGGGATCGAAGACAAAATCTGGAGTAATTTGTTTGCTTCTTCTTGCGAGTGTATTGTTTGCTACGATGGGAGCACTTGGGCAGAGTAGGGATATTGACAACACAACTGTTGACGAGAATATGCTGGGAGGACTTATGTGTCTTTCCGGGGTTTTTTGCATTATCCCCCTGGTGTTTTTCATATTATGGATATTCGTTCTGGTCTGGGTTTACAAAGACGCCGAGAAAAGAGGGAAGAGCGGAGCCCTATGGTTGATCATCTGCCTTGTGGGAGGCATTATAGGCCTTGTGATCTGGTTTGTGGTACGTCCGCCCATACTGCCTCAGGGTGGTTATCCATCTCAGTATCCGCCTCAGGGTGGTTATCCATCTCAGTATCCGCCTCAGGGTGGTTATCCATCTCAGTATCCGCCTCAGGGTGGCTATCCACCTCCACCACAGCCATAGATGGTTGACATACGCCTCTCCACACTCAGGAGACGTCGAGGTTGCTCTATATGATTCAGGGAATTCTTTAATTCCGGATGCCCCTATAGCCCTGTGAAAAAATATGCAGTGTTCTTGGCCATAGGTGTGACAGCGGCCAGCTTCTCCGCCATCCTCATACGCTTCAGCGATCAACACCCCCTGGTCATCTCCTTTTATAGAATGTTATTGGCAAGCATCATGCTCCTGCCATTCGCCTTTGCAGAGCTCAAAAAGAACCCCCTTCCACGAAGGACCATATTGGGGCTGGTGGGAGTGGGAGCGGTGTTGGCCATACATCTGGGGCTGTGGATAGCTTCGGTCCAGATGACCACGGTGGCCAGCGCCACCATACTGATATGCGCCCACCCGCTCTTCGTCGTCCCCCTGGGCCAGAGAACGGCGGGGGAAAGACTGCACTCCGGAGCGATGGTCGGCGTATGCATCGCATTCGCTGGCATAGTGATATTGGGCGTGGGGGATCTGAAAGGAGGGAACATATGGGGGGATATGGCCGCATTGGCCGGAGGCATAGCCGCTGGCGTGTATATCATCGCGGGGCGGCGGGCTAGAACTGGGGGGATAGGGCTCTTTTCCTATGTGTGGATAGTGTACACCGCCTGCGCCGCATTCACCCTCCTGGCGATCCTGCCGCTGGGTGCCTTTAACACCTCCTTCTCGACGAACGAATGGCTGGTCTTCCTATCTTTGGCCATCGTGCCTACTATCCTGGGGCATACGATGATCAACGCCTCCCTCAAGAAGATGAGGTCGGGGGTGGTGTCCACAGCGATCCTCATGGAGCCATTGGGCGCTATCATCCTGGCGGTCATCTTGTTCGCCGAGATACCTCCGGCAATGAGTCTAGCTGGCGGGATCATAACACTGTTCGGGTTGGTACTGGTAGTGCGGAGTAGATGATGATGATGAGCAGACGATATTTTTAAATATGTCCATCCCCTATTTTTTCTTCCAAAGGTGTGAGTGATGGAAACGGATCAGTCAGTATGTCCGGTATGTGGAGCAATGAACTCCGGCGCCGCCAAGTTCTGCAACGAATGTGGCATTAAACTGGAGTTCGCCAGGGCTATAGCTGGCGAAGAGGTCGGTGAAAGCAAGGAAGCCGTGGATGAGGATCTGGACGCATTGCTGGAGGGACTGGTATCAGGAGCAGAAGAGGATATCGAGGTATTGGAAGAGGACCTCTTCGATATTCTAGATGAGGATGTGACCGAAGAGGCTGCAAGCGAGGAGGCTGTAAGCGAAGAGGAGTTGTTGGAATCCCTTCTATCGCTCGAAGAGTTCGAAGAAGAGGTTCCCGCAGCAGAGCCAGTGGTTTCAAGACCCGTTGCCCCACCCCCTAAGCCTGCTGCGAAGCCTGCTGCGCCTCCGGTTGTTGCTGCTCCGAGGGTGAAGCCTCCAGTCGCTGTTGCGAAGCCTCCGAAACCTGTTAAAGCACCGCCTGCTGCAAAGCCTGCTGTTGTGCCTCCGGTTGTTGCTGCTCCTAAGGCTGCTAGGGCACCGCCTGCCCCTAAGCCAGCTAAAGCTCCGAAACCTGCTAAGACGCCTGCTGTTGCGAAGCCTCCGAGGCCAGCTAAAGTTCCTAAGCCTGCTAAGACGCCACCCCCCAAGGCGAAGAAGGCTCCCTCAAGATCTCCTCTCGCAAAACTCCCCGTAAGCGGCAAGTACCTGGATGTGGTCGTCATAGGCACGGTAGTGGCCCCTATTGCGATATTCTTGGGAGGAGGGATGCACAAGCCTCACGGCACAAGCGGCACGGAACTCGCGCTTTTCGTTATCGTTGCCATAGCGGGCGCCTCTCTAAGCCTCTTTATATTCCAAAAGAGGAACATGTCCATGGATGCGGGGGAACAGCTATTTCGCTCGCACAGATACGAGGAGGCCATATCCCGATACGACAGCGCCATAGATGTGATGGAAACCTCCGAGGACGCTTGGAGCAGGAAGGGGGATTCCCTACGTTACAAAGGAGGATATGTGGACGCCATAGAATGCTACGACAAGGCCATTAGGCTGAACCCTCTCTGGAAAGAAGCCTGGTTGGGCAAGGGCAGCGCCCTCTATAAGCTGGGGAAAGAGCACAAGGCCCTTGTGTGCTTCAAGAACGCCGTTAAGATAGACAAACGGTTCGCGGAGGGATGGAACAATCTTGGACAGACCTATCTTG